>JADHMO010000035.1 GCA_016779995.1 Flavobacteriales bacterium | reverse complement strand
GTGTGCTAGTGTAGTTGTGAAAATAGAATCCGTAGCTAAAGTCGTTGAGAATACAGAATCCTTGGCTAAAGTCGTTACAAAAGTCGAATCCGAAGCCAAACCAATCAAGTCAACTTTTACAGAATCGCCATCTTCAATACCTACCTCTAAATCTGTGCCCGTAAGTGTTATGTATGCCAAATTTTGATCGTCAGTACCAACATCAGGACTACCTAAATCTACAATAGTAGTGTCTTGAAAATCATCCAAAATAATAAATAGTGAATCTCCTTGTCTGTAAGCCGTATCTAAATCAAGTGCAAGAGATGTCAAGTCAACTGAACCTCCTTCAGTTAAATAAAGTGTATCGTTTGAAAAACTTAAGGTCTGTATTTCATTAGTAGAATCTTGGTCATTATCTGAACTGATTGCACCCAAGTAAACAGCATTACCATCACTCAAATACAAGGTATCATTAGAAATTGAAAGGTATTGTATCTCATTGGTGGGGTCTTGGTCGTTATCATTCAAAATAATTTGATCGATGCGATTACTCAAGCCCATAGTATCTATCTGAATCATAGAAAGAGGGACACTTAATACACCTCCACCATCGGTAATTCTTAAAAAGTTCCCTAAAACAGTAAAATTCGTATTTAACTCATTGGTAGGGTCACCGTCTAACTCATGAAGCTGAATAGCATCAATAAAATCTTGATTAGCAATGAAATTATTAACGAAAGCCGAATCGCTAGCTAAACCAACTAAATTGGTAGAAACTGAATCTCCATCTTCAATATCAACTTCAAGTATCGTACCATTTAAACTAATGTATGTAAGATTTTGATTATCCGTATCAACATTAGCTAATAGATTAGCTAGGTCAACAGTACCACCATCTTCTAGATTTAATAAAGTTCCTGTTAAAGTTAATCTTTGATTATCTGTTCCAGCATTAGCTAGTAAATCGGTCAAATCTATACTCCCCCCATTTTCGAGATATATGACGTTACCCACTAAAGATATTTGTTGTTCATCAACACCTGCACCAGACAATAAATCAGTTAAACTAACTCCTCCTCCATCTTCTAAAATCAAAGAGTCCCCTGAAAGACTTAACTTTTGGTCGTCAGGGTTAGGAATTCGATGTATTGGCAGATAATCTAAATTCTCAAAATCATTACCGTTTTCAAAGTCAATTTCAACTTTTAACCATTTCTCCTCACCATTCCAATCCATATCGTCATAAAAATCCATATAAGTATAAACCCCTTTCCCAACAATAAGGTTAATCATACCATAATCGTCCACTATAACGGAGTGGTGGGTTTCCTCAAATTCCATTCCATTTAAATCATGAATAGAAAATCGTATAGAAACTAATGAGTTCCTTAGTGGATTAGCATAGCTATTATCTAAACCAGGAAGTTCCTGTCCAGACTCTTTATCCATAATAACTGCCTGATAAGGAATACCTGGAGTTTGCGCCCACACGATTTGACTAAATAACATTAATAATAATAGTCTAAAAATTGCTTTCATAATTTTAAGGATTGAAATGGAAAATGTTTTTTCTAGTGTATTTGTTTTTTTATCGTTGAAGTAAAATTTCTACTCTACGGTTGCTCATTAATACGATGTCATCAAATTTGGATGTTGCACCACGGAATTCGTGAACTATGATTTTAGGGTCTACACCATTATTAATTAAAAAGTTGATAACTGTTTTTGCTCTATTCTTAGAAAGCTCAAGGTTAGCGTCATCATAACCTCTTAAATCGGCATAGCCTACCACATTAATTTTCTTAGCTGGCTGTTTTTTTAAGGACTCTACCAATTCATCTAAATCATCTTGAAAGACATTGTAGTAGTCTGTTTTATTAGTAGGGAATAAAACAACCGTTTTGGGTAAGTCGTCCTCTTCTTCAGGGAAAAGCGTTGAAACATAGGCTTTTATTTCATCCCTCAATGGCGAATCACCATTAACATCTGGAGTAACAAATTCCTTAAACTCATTAGCCGCCGTGTCTGCATCTTGTTCCATTAACAAAATTAATTCAGCTCTTAAATCGTCTATGTTGTCGTTACACTTCTTAAGTAAACGCTTATACATATCGTCTTTTTTCTTAAAGGCATCGGGAGAAATAGAAAAGCCCAAAGTGACACTATGGGCGTTGATATTATATTGTTGTCTTGATATGTTTTCTTTTTCCATAAAACCCATTTTGTAGTTGTATCCCAACCAAAAGCGACTGTATTTAGTCAGTTTACGCCTCAGACTAAGTCCAAAATTTAAATCGATGTGTTCATTGGTGTAATCTTCGTTGGTTTTCAAATCAACCGTTAGATTTTCCATTTCTTGAAATCCTGACAACAAATAATTATACGACGCACCCGCTTTAAGTAAAGGCGACCAAGTTGCCGAAGGTTTAAATAAGCGAAAAGTCAAGTTTGCATCTAGTGCAGCATAATCAAAATTATAATGCACAAAATGACGACTATTAGATTGGTCAAAATAGGTTCTTATATCATAGCGATTGCTCGACAAGGTTAATAAATAACCTAATCTTTTAATCAAATCACCTCCACCTCCTATAGCTAAACGGTTACTGGATATATTTACCGCATCAGAATTTAGACTTCGAGCACCATCAGAGTCAATAAATTCCAATTCTGGATATACCACCCCTAATTCAAAGAGTAAATAAGTGTTTTTATCTTTATTAGTATTATTTTTATCTTTTTGTTTTCCTTGTGAAAAAGCTGTGAAACTCGATATCACCAAAGCCAACAAAATAGTAAGTCTAACTACCTTCATACGCCTTAATTTTCTTCAATACATATACTGACACAACTAAATTAGCTGTGTTTTAAACGGCTACAAAACTAGTCTTAAGGAGAGGCTTAAAAGCCTAAAACACAATTAAGCTTATCAAAAAAAAATAAGATTCACGCAACATATATCCCTATTCATCGAAACAACCTCTAAGTCTTGTCTAAATTTGACTTATTGAAACTAAAATAAATAGCAATTAATCAGAAGTATTATTCAATTTCCACACAACAGATAATTGGAAAGATGCTGGATAGTTAGGATAATTAGGAATAAGATAGTAAACGTCGGCATTAGCACTAATTAAAGATGTGATATTTCTATAGCGCATAGCAATGGACATATTGTGTACTTTCAACTTTAAAAAGGCTGAGAGTAAAGGCACATCACCAATAAGTTGACTGTCTTGTAAATGAAATTGGGCAAGTGCTGGATTATACGCCTTAGCATAATAGGAGGTAAAATAATTCATATCAGCTCCAATCTGTGTGTTTAGGTTATCGCCAAATAAATTAGATTCTAACCATAAAGATGTCGTGTAATTGAACTCTGGAAATCGCATTATAGTTGTATTATCTGTGTACTGATATTCCAAAGTTTGAGTAGTGTGAAACTTTTTCCAATTTAAGTTTATGGCCCATTTATTGTACCAGTTTATTATAGTATTTTGGTACTGCTGATAATGACTGTTTTCATCTAAATATACATAGTCAGAATAGTGTGTCAAACTAGACTTAAACGAATAGTTTTTATGCTTGACAACATAGGTAGCTTTTACTGTTTTTATATTGTTAAAATTGTTATCAAAACGGAAGTGATTAGAGGAATAGGAATTGAATAAAATAGGTACTCTACTTCGATCATAATCCAAACTTAATGTATGATTCGACAATTTAAAATTGAACTCTTTTTTAAGCAATATATTAAGGTCATCAGATTGATAAAGTTCAGAATTAAAACAAAGACCTTTTTTATCATTATAATAGTTTAGAGATAAACCATAGTCATAATCTAAAGAATCAATCGTATTGATATGTGCACGTCTATTGTGTATCAGTTGGCTAAGGGTAAAATTATTGTAAGTAATTCCAAAGCTATTAGTCAAAGCAATGGTAGAAAGTGAATCGTATGTTGAAGTAGAATCTATATATATATTCTGATAAAAACCAGCATTGGGCAATTGATCTGAATACATTTTTCGATGGCTGAGAATTGAGAATTTATTAACTATCGACCACTTGTCAGTCAATTTAAACTTCTGAACAAGTTTATGATTTCTATTTTTTGCTTCATTTTGAGCATTAAGTAAATTGACTTGATAAAGTAAGGGGTCATCGAAATTTGTAGTAGCATAATTTAAAAGACCACCATTTTCATCCGTACTTATTTTTTGATAAGCTAAAGATAATTGAGCACTATAAGTTTGGCTTTTATTATTGAATAACAAATTTGTACTTACATTATGAAGCTTGAGGTTTTCCCTATTGAATATACCTTCTTGTGAGAACTTGTCAAAATTGATATTAAATAAGATGTAATCGGTAACAAACTGCTGATGGTTAACCTTAATAAATTGACCTTTTGAAGCAAAAGAATGGTATTGTAAAGTGGAGTAGCCTGTATTTAGAGAATCAAAAGAATAGCTTTGCTCTTGAGGTTGGAAAAAGTGAGTGAAAGAAGATTTATAGGGTACTAAATCCATATCCATCTGTTGAGTAAAAGCAACAAATGGTAATAGAAGGAATAAAAGCAACCACTTTTTCATTCAACAAATTACGTTTAAATCTAGTTAAAAAAAAAGCCCCGAATCAAAGAAACGGGGCTTGTAAAAATTTGGCGGCGACATACTCTCCCAGGGATTAACCTAGTACCATCTGCGCTAGTGGGCTTAACTTCTCTGTTCGGAATGGGAAGAGGTGAACACCACTGCAATAACCACCATAAAATCTTGAATAAGATTATGATATATTGTAAAAAGAAAACAATTTAGTTAGGGTAAATCAACTACAAAAAGCTAAAGGGTAATTAGTATCACTCGGCTATGACATCTCTGCCTTTACACCTATGACCTATCAACGTCATCGTCTATAACGACCCTTAAAAGAAATCTAATCTTGAGATGAGTTTCGTGCTTAGATGCTTTCAGCGCTTATCTCATCCAGACATAGCTACCCTGCGATGCAACTGGCGTCACAACAGGTACACTAGAGGTCTGTCCAACTCGGTCCTCTCGTACTAGAGTCAGGTTCTCGCAAATTTCTAACGCCCACAACAGATAGAGACCGAACTGTCTCGCGACGTTCTGAACCCAGCTCGCGTGCCACTTTAATGGGCGAACAGCCCAACCCTTGGGACCTTCTCCAGCCCCAGGATGTGACGAGCCGACATCGAGGTGCCAAACCACTCCGTCGATGTGAGC
>JADHMO010000034.1 GCA_016779995.1 Flavobacteriales bacterium | reverse complement strand
CGGGAGATAAAAAGCATCCTAAGTGGAATGAGTCAAAAAATGTTGTTCGGGCCTTTCCATATAGCTATCAAGAGGCTATGGGTATTACCACTTCCATTAAAACTTGGCTACCAAGATTGGTTTAGCTCTATTTATGGGAGTATGTTCTCCCAGTCTTTTGAAGAAAACCAAGCAACGCGTCCGTTGCTAAATTTAATGTGAGACCAATTGTTTTCTTCTTGAATTACAATTCCAGAATTACCTTCATTGAGTATGACAACTTGATTGCTTTTACTTGATGGCTCACTAAAGCCAGTGCTATTTCTTTCTATAACAATTGCAAGTTGAGACTTGGGTACACTTATTTGGCCAATTATAAGCAGCACGATGGCCAAAACGGTTGTAGTAAAGGGCCATCTCCAAGTAAAATCCACCATTTTTGTTCTTCTTACAATCAATAAAGACAAGGAAATAAGAATAAAACAACAACTCAGAATAGTCCAAGTTTCTGGCTGAAGTATAGTGCGTGCACTTTCACTAATCCAATGTAAAAGCTCTTCTTGGGGCTGCTGAATACTCTCAGAGATTCTCAAGTTTACCCAATCAAGATTATGCCTTGCGCTTTCATTTACGGGGTCATACAATAAGGCCCTTTCAAAATTTACTTTGGCTTCACCAAGCTCACCTAATCGGGTATAACAATTACCCAGATTGAAGTACAGCGCACTTTCATGAACCTGTGATTGAACTAAGGCATCATATTTTTCTAGAGCGTCTCTATACAGGCCCCTATCATAAAGTGCTCTAGCACTGTCCGCAATAGTATTTAGATGGTTTTCCATATCTCTATAAAAGCATTCATGTTGGAATCATCATTAGAAGAGCTCACCGGAGCATATTGGGCAAGATTACAATTTTCAATGAGCGTAAATATTTCATTTCCAATTTGATTTCCGTAGGTATTTTGAAGGTTGATTTTGGTAACGTTTTCTAAATTCAGCCCTTTTTCTACGAGTCCAAATTCTAAGGCGTTTAGCATTTTCCCATACCTCTTTTCATCCTTAGAACTAAAAGCTTTCTGCACCTCTCTTAATTTAATTTTCCTCCAATTTGAGCCTTTTGATTCCGTTCGTTTTGGCGCAAGTTGCCACAGCCAACATAATCCCAAAACAGCTAGCAAAATCAATGTCCCCTTTTTTATTAGGCCCCTACGATCAGTCTTAATATCAATATTTTGTAAATAATGTATGTCTTCATCTAAGAGGGTAGCTTCTTGTTCAGAAGATGTCGTCAAATTGGAATTTGGTTTAGATGCAGCTAAATTCGGGTTACGAACTGTTAAAGTATCTTCTGTTATAGTAACAGTTTTGTATTTATCTGTCTTTAAATCAAAGTAAGTCCATTTAATTTCTGGTAATACAAAGCTACCGCGGTACTGCGGTACTAATAGATATTCATATTCTTTAAAGCCTGTTATTCCTCGCTCACCAAAACGAATGTTTTCGTTGAATTTAGGGTCGTAGATATCAAAGCCTTCTACGTTGCTTAACTCAGGCACTTCGATTGTGCTTAGGTTTCCTTTACCCTCAATTCTAAGTTTGATGGTTATACTTTCATCTCCGCTTACCTCGCGCCTACTTATTTCTCTAATTAGGTTTAAGGAACCCACTCCCCCGGTGAAATGGGATGGGGCACCATCTGGAAGTGGTTTAATTTTTACCGCCGGTATTTTGGCAGAAGCAACTTGTGGAACATACTTCATTAGAGGCATATTAAAGAAATCTCGTTGCCCGGTTGGTACTTGAACCTGACCTCTTATTTTTAGTTCTTGTCCTCCTAAAACCCCGGGGGTATTGGGTAGAATAAGTCGCTTATCAAAATCGTATATGGTAGCAACTTTGTTTCCTACAACCTCTCTATAGCTCTCCTCCTTTGAATCCAGCTGCTGTTGAAGTACATTCTCAAAGTTGGGTGATTGAATAATGTCTAAATTTCTTACCGGATCAAAAAGAGTCGCACGGAATTTCAGTATAATGGGCTCTCCGACATAAACGGCTTTCTTTGAGGAGAGAATAGTCACATTAAAACTTTCCTCTGCCTGCTGCTGGATATTATTTTTCTTTTTTAATCCTTCTTTGACTGTAATTTTAAGCTTATTGCTTTCTATTCGTTTTCCATCTACTATTATGAAGGCTGCAGGAAGCACAAACTCTCCTTTTTTTTGAGCAACAACATCATAGGATAAGGATCTATTGGACGAAACCCTACCATTTATTATTTGAGTTTGACTTGATTGATAAGGTCCGCTGACCACTATGAATTGTTCAAAGTTTGGGGGAGTAATTTCCCCTCTTCTTGCATTTGTTGTAAACGTGATTCTAAAGGTTTCATTGAGATCCACAGCAGTTCTTGAACACTTTGCGGTAAGTGCTATGTTTTGCCCATTGGCGCACACACTTAGAAAAAGTGCTGCAATCAATAATAAGTTACCAATCTTTTTCACCGCTTTTCTTTTTGCCTTTTGCCTTCTTAGAATTTGCCTTTTGCGCCGTTTTCTCTTCTGCCCGTTGTATTGCTTCCAAGAGGCCTTTGATTTCTTCAGGGCTTAACTTGCCTTTGGATTCCCCATCATCTTTAGGCTCTTTACCATTCTGGTTTTCTTTAGGGTCACCCATTTGATCCTCATCCTGCTCTTGATTTGGTTCATTTTCATCTTTATTTTGACCTTGCTGATTTTCCTTGTCTTTAGCATTATTATCATCAGAATTTTGGTCTTGTGAATCGTCCTTGTCCGTTTTCGAATCTTCCTTTTCCTCTTGTTTTTGGTTTTCGCTTTGGTCTTCTTGATTTTGTTGCTGCATGAGTTTTTCGTATGCCCTATTGTAGTTGTATTGGGCATCTATTCTAGATGGATTTTGTAGGATACTTTCTTTGTAATAATTCACGGCTTCTTCGTAAGCTTCCTGATCAAATGCAGCGTCACCTAAATTGTATAAGGCATCACTTTTTTTATTCTTGCTTTTTGTGTGACGCAACGATTCTTTTAATGCATTTTTTGCTTCATCAGTTTTCCCTTCTTTAAGTAGGGAAGACCCCAGGTTATACCATCCTTCAAAGCCTTCTGGATTAATTGCTGTGGCATTCAGAAATTCTTGGGATGCGGTAGATGAATTATCCTCTTCGGCTAATTTATTCCCTTGTTTGATACTGTTGTAATAATCGTGAGCACTGCCTTCTTTAATTGTTGGGCTTGATTTAAGGGTGTCGGCATTCTGTGCCTTCAAAGATGAACAGGCCAAAAGTAAAATTAAGGTACTGTATTTGGTTGGATTACCTATTTTATTAGGTAAGAGTGTATAAAGTAAAAGGAAGAGTAACGCGGGAAAAAGAAACCATTGAAACTGTGGCTCATAGTCAATTGCGATTTCCTCTGAAATAGCCGCTTGCTCGCCCGTTAGTATGAAATCTTGTACAAGTTTAATTGCCTCATCAGTTCTGTTTCCGTCAATATAATTTGCACCGATTTCTTCCATGAGATTGGACAATATTTTTTCATCTCTTCTTGTAATGACTACTTCGCCTTTTTTATCTTTTTTGTAAATAGTGCCCGATCTGGTTTTCTGAATTGGAATGGGACCGCCGCTTTGCGTGCCCAGCCCTACAAAGAGAATTTGTACAGGAAATTCTGGAAGTTCAAGTCCCTCTAATTCTTCATGATCTTCCCCGTCGGTAAAGACAATTATGAACCTTCCCGCTGGGGATGCTGGATTAAAGTAGCCAAAGGCATATTTGAGCGCTGCAGCAAGGTTTGTTCCTTGCGATGGAACGGCATTTGGATTAGCAGCATCCAAGGCCATTTTGGCTGCCACATAATCTGTAGTTATTGGTAGAGCAGGATATGCACTTCCGGCATACGCAATTAGACCTACACGATCACCGCTCAGCTGGCCAAGGGTTCTTGAAATGAGCAGCTTTGCCTTGTCCAATCTATTAGGGGCAATATCTTCTGCCAACATAGAGCGGCTCACATCAAGTGCAAATACTACATCCGTACCCTTGCGATTTACCTTTTGCTTTTGACCACCCATTTGAAGGTTTGCTAGACTCAGCCCAAGAAACAGCAGAGATAGAGCAAGTAGGGTATATTTAGTGAAAAACCGCACAGACCCGAATGACTTCTTAAGTTTGGCAGACGAATACGCTAAGCCCAAGATTCTCCAAACCTTTTTTCTCCAATTATGAAATAGAAAAGAACAGAAAATCAGCGTTGCAAATAACACCGGTCCAACGATTAATAGTTCTGGGAATTGCCACTTGAAATCCATTAAAACGCAGATTTTAAGACTACAAAATTCAATATCAATTCAAACGCTATAAAAGCTATAGCCATCCACACAAAGATGGAATAATGTTCATCATACCTGTAAAATTGAAATCCTTCAATTTCACTTTTCTCTAGACTGTCAATAATGCCATAAATATTCTCCAAGCTTTCTCTGTCTGTTGCTCTAAAATATTGACCATTGGTCATTTCAGCTATTCTTTTAAGTAGCGCTTCGTCTATGGTTACTTGCACAGGACGGTAAACAAATTCTTTTGTATTCGGGTCAATACCCACCGGCATGGAAGCAATCCCATTGGTGCCTAGACCGATGGTATATACTTTGATGCCCAAACTTGCGCATAATTCGCCTGCTTGAATAGGATCAACCAACCCAGCATTATTTTCGCCATCTGTGAGAAGGATGATGATTTTACTTTTAGCTGCGCTTTCTGCTAGTCTATTTGCGGCAGTGCTAAGTCCCATGCCAATTGCTGTACCACCATCAAGCATATCATATTGCAATGACCTAATTTGTTCATTGAGCAAGCTATGATCAGTAGTTAAAGGAACGGGGCTGTATGATTCTCCTGCGTAAATCACTAGGCCAATCCTATCCATATTCCTTCTGATCACATAGTCTGTAGCAACTTCCTTTAATGCTTCTAGTCTATTAGGTTTTAGGTCTTTTGCCAACATGGACGTGCTTATATCCAACGCCAACATCATATCAATACCTAGGTTTTGTGATGGTTGTTGGTTGACTTGCGTTGTCTGGGGGCGAGCTAAGGCGATACAAAGAGAGCCCATAGCCAACCAAGATAAAATACCCGTATAGTTTTTGAGTGTTGCAACCCAATATTTCCCTGTCCCTTCTATTTGAGAGTATCCATAGTGATTCATTCGTTTGGAACGCAATACCACCATCATTATAAAGGCAATAG
>JADHMO010000033.1 GCA_016779995.1 Flavobacteriales bacterium | reverse complement strand
GCAGATGGTGATGATTGTGTCACCGGTATTCAACCCATTACAGGAACGCTCTTAAAAGACAAATTTGAATATCTATCACACATTGAATTTTCTGATGGAATTGATGCTTTAGGCCTGGCCCCAGAGGCTCAGCTTAGTTTTGATGCATGCGACCCTATCCCCCTTTTCAGCTATACAAAATTGATCGCAAATGAAACTTATTATGTTCAACTAACCACAGATGGAAATGAATCTGGAATGGTTCAAGTAAGAGTCAATGATCTTGGTGGCAGCCCTGCATCCGGTGATGATATTCCTTGTTTAAGCTCAAATGTCATTGTTGGAAATAACGCAATTTCTTCTTTATCCGGTGATACACCTTCTACCACAATTGATTTTGGATGTGCCTTTGATGGTGGAAACGACGCAGCAGAAACAGGCACACCTCATACCAATAATGACCCAACGAATTATCATGCTTATGATTACGACCATCCAAGTGTCAATAATCCTGTAATGAATGAAAGTGTTTGGTTAAAATTCAATGCACCTAACAGTGGTAGAATCGTTTTTGAGGCAGATTATCAAAGTGTGTTATACGGAGAAAACAATGCCTTATTCGGTTATGACAAACGATTCGCTCCTGGTATTCCGTCAGATTATTCCTGCGCCAATCTTGAGTTTTTAAATGAAGATGAGGGGGGGGTCAATGGATTTTTTGGAGGTGACGAAAGCGCCGTAATTTCTACATTGTGTTTGGAGCCTGGTTATGATTACTATGGTATGATTGACCCATCTGATAACCTCACCCCTTTTTCAACTCAGGAAATATATGGATGGATTTATGACCCGAGTGTTTCGGATCCTTCATTTAATTCTCCTGGTAATGATATTCTGTGTCTCACTTTACAGGATACTTTATACGAAGTTCCAGTAATTCTTGCAGGTACAAATCCTACCTTTCAAGCAGTTTCAGGAAGTAACGTGTTGGCATGCAAGGAATATTTAGCAGGAGAGCCCAATGCGGCATTAAACCAGTCTGAAAGAGCAGACCAAACAGTATGGCATTATTTTACCGCCCCTCCTTCAGGTGCCGTAGAAATAAGTATCCGTGCCTATGTGGGAATGGATACTGTTCGTTATAATATTTATGAGCTTCTCAATGGCACAGATTGTTATGGTGGTCTTCAACCTGCTACTTATACCGAGGACGGAACTCAAAACACCCCAGTTATTACCCCCGTAATTACTGGATCTGCAGGTTATGATGGAAATCAAGAATCCTCATGTTGTATGGAGCCTGGGACACTTTATGCGATTCAAATAGACGGTGGATCTCCAGGAGATGAAGGGCAATATATCATTGAGTATATTTTAGAGGTTGAGAGCGATGCTGGAGAGCCTGAGGTCACCCTAGCCAATGGAAATAACATTCAAATTACAGATTTGGATACGGCCTTTATCTGTTTTGGAGATGTATTCACCCCAAATGTGATGCTCGATGGTATCGGTGAATCAACGGCAAGTTTCCCTGATTGTTTGGACAGTGGATTTGTAATACACAATTTAGAAACGCTACCATCTCCTATTCCGAATAATGGTTTTGAGACTGCAATCGTAGATTTTATTCAAGGTTCAGGATCATTTACAAATGATTCTGATGGTACGGGCACTAATGGAAATCCACTTTTCAATACCGTGTATTATCTATCTGCCGCTGCCGACTTACCACTAGGATGGGGACAATTTGTATGTAATACATCAGACGCAGGTCAAGGAATGCCAGTAGTATATTTGGAGCAGCTTGATCCAGCATATAGCTATGATAACCCTACATGCACCGTTACCTTTATAGCTAATGGCGGACTAAACGGTTTCTACGGAACATCATATGATTTTACCATTACTGGACCAACCGGTGACGTTGTTGAAACTGGACAAATTAATCCAGGAGCAGCATATACATATCTTGCTCCCATAGCTGGATTTTATACCGTAGATATAACTGATGGCGCATGCTCGACAAACTTTACCTTTGATGCATCAAATTGCAACAATCCTTGTGTCCCTGTCACAAATACTATCAATGAAGAAATATGTGAAGGTGAAACGATATTTTTGGAAGGAGCAGACCAATCCGAAGCAGGCACGTATACAGATTTATTTATTACCCCTGCTGGGTGTGACAGTACTGTAATAACAACCCTAACCATCTTGCCACATGAAGAAACAAACTATGAGTATACGATATGTGAAGGCAGCAGTATTCAGGTTGGAACTTCTAGCTATGATACAGAAGGCGTTTATTCAGATACCCTTCAAAATATAAATGGCTGCGACAGTATTGTGAACTCTGTACTATTTGTCCTTCCCGAAATCACAGCAAGTGATGAAGCCACCATTTGTATGGGAGGATCATTTGACTACAATGGAACTATTTTAACTGAAGAAGGCGTGTATACAGAAACCTTTACTACCCCATCTGGATGTGACTCCACAGTTTATCTTTCGCTTTTTGTTACAGAACCCCCTTATGGGTATGAAGCCACAACCATTTGTGATGATTCCATCTTTGTGTTTGGTTCAAATCAGCTTACAGAATCTGGAATCTACTTTGATACCATTCAGTCTGCGGATGGATGTGATTCTATTATTAGATTAGAACTATCTGTTATAGACTGTTCAGTTGATCTACAGATTAGTAATATTTTAACACCCAATGATGATGGAAAAAATGACACCTGGAAAGTCAATGACCCTCCTCAGATTATGGGTTGTAATGTGAAGATATTTAATCGATGGGGAGAGGTGGTCTTCGAGACAAGTGATTACAACAACGATTGGGGAGGTACCAGAAATGGAGATGTATTACCCGATGGTGTGTATTTCTATTCAATTACTTGTTCAGATATCGAATACACAGGATCCATTAATTTATTAAGATTTAAAAAATAGGAAATCATGAAAAGAATCATTGCTATTTGTATTTGTTTTGTTTCACTGGTTTCATATGGCCAGCAAACGCCACAACGTAATGTCTATGGATATAACAAATACTCCATAAATCCAGCCTATGCAGGTGCTACCGCTTGTACAGAAATTAATTTCTCTCACCTCAATCAATGGGTAAAGGTAGAAGGTGCTCCATTAACGAGCCTATTTAGTGCCAATGGTCGTGTAGGGAAATCATTTGGTCTTGGTGGACAAGTTATGGTCGATCAGATTGGAATGATTCAACAAGTATCGGGATTGGCTTCTTTGTCCTATGGATTTAGTTTCGCAGAACAGCACCACATCAGAATTGGTACTTCTGTTGGTTTTAATCAGTATAGAGTAGATCCGTCAACCGCTATTGCATTTGATCCAGATGATCCCATCATCAATGGAGGTGTTCAAGCTGGAGGAACGATTAATTTAGAGTTAGGCTTGATGTATGCATGGAAAGGATTGGAACTAAGTCTTGGTTCTAAACAATTTATACAATCCACCTCAAATATGCCCATTGCAGGTGTTGTTACAGGTGTGGATGGTTATGGATTAAGGAGACATCTTAATTCACTGATTTCATACAATTTGAATTTTGGTGACAAATGGCGTTTTACACCTTCTGTATTTACCAAAGGAACTAATAACGGTTACCAATTTGATATGAACGCAGATGTATGCTATAAAGATTTTATATACGGTGGTCTAGGCTATCGTACCTCTGTAGGATTAGTAGGTCGATTGGGAATTCAAATCCAGGACCTTCTCTTTTTAGGTTATGCATACGAGGCACCGATGAGCAACATCGCTTCCTACAGTTCTGGTTCACATGAGGTCATCCTGGGAATCAAATTCTGCAAAAAGCAAAAAAAGGAAGAAATTCCACCAATTGCAGAAGTCAAAAAAGAAGAACCTGATACCACTCAAAATGAAACTCGCAAAGAACCTATAGCAGCAGAACCACCTACTATGGATACCATTGTGATTACTAAAATCGATACGGTTTACATTGAAGCGCCTGTCGTTGAGGTAAAAGAGGAAAGAATTGAGGAAATTAAGCAGGTGAAGCCTACCTTTAAACCCATTGATAAAGACATCTTATTTGAGTTTGATAAGTCCATTGTAAAACGAGAGTCTTTTGCCGAGCTCGAGTCCATCATCAATATCATGAACTCACGACCAAATATGAAAATATCTTTAAAAGGTCATACGGATGCCCTTGGACCTGATGCCTACAATATCAAGCTTTCTAAAAATAGAGTTGCTGCTGTACGTGAGTTTTTACTTTCGAATGGCATTGAAGATGATCGTATTTTGATTGAAGCACTTGGTGAAAAAGTTCCAGTTGCTGAAAATAATTCTGAAGCAGGCCGAAAGAAAAACCGTCGTGTAGAGGTTCGGTTTATTGAAAAATAAGAACCGAAATTTATTGGTATTCATTCAATGGCTCTAACTAAAACTCCAATGAATGTTTTTTATTACCCAATATTAGGAGCGCTTTTACTATCTGCTTGTTCTTCAAAAAATAAAACTGCACATAATCCCAACGCAAATGGAAGTATAGAAAGAATTGAAAATTTCAATTCACAATTTGTTACTCCAAGAAATATAGATGTCTGGTTGCCAAAAAATTATTCAGAAAACCAAAAATATGCAGTACTATACATGCATGATGGACAAATGCTTTTTGATTCAACAAACACTTGGAACAAGCAAGAATGGGGTGTAGATGAAAAAATGAATGAACTCACAAAGGATGGTGAAATTCGAAATACAATAGTTGTGGGTATATGGAATACAGAATTCAGGCACTCAGAGTATTTCCCAGAAAAACCATTTGAAAATCTTCCGAAAAAATTCCAAGACTCGATAATCAATAAAGGAATGAGAAACAAAGAATCAACACTATTTAGGACTACCATTTGCTCGGACGATTATCTCAAATTTATTGTAGAAGAGTTGAAACCCTACATTGATGAAAAATATTCAACCCTCATCGATGCCAAAAATACATTTATTGCAGGTTCAAGTATGGGAGGATTGATTTCAATGTATGCCTTTTGTGAATACCCAAATATTTTTGGGGGTGCAGCTTGTTTATCAACCCATTGGGTTGGCACGTTTGACACACTTAATAATCCAATACCTTTTGAATTTGCGGATTATCTTGACCTGAATTTGCCGAGTGAACAGAATCACAAGGTTTACTTTGACTATGGGACAAGAACACTTGACGCCCTTTATGAGCCCTTTCAACAGACAGTAGACTCGATAATGAAAAAGAATAATTACTCTGAAAAGAGTTGGGTAACCTTAAAATTTGAAGGGCATGATCATTCGGAGAAATCATGGAGTAATAGATTGAAAACTCCACTCAAGTTTTTACTAAACAAATAGTATGTAAACTAAA
>JADHMO010000032.1 GCA_016779995.1 Flavobacteriales bacterium | reverse complement strand
CTGGACTTATGTTTTATGGAAGTGTAGTAAGCGTGTTTTTCCTCTTTAAAAGAAGTATTGGACGACTCGGCTAGAGCGTCCAATACTTTAAATCCTATATTGTGTCTTGTATTTTCGTACTTGACACCAGGGTTTCCTAGTCCAACAATGAGGTATTTCATTGCTTAAATATAGGAAATATTATTCGGCAGCAGATTCTTCAGGAGCCGCTGGAGCATCTCCTCCCTCAGCAGTTACTTCTTCATCTTCTTCCTCTTCATCATCAACAACTGCCCCACGAGCCGTTTTGACACCAACAATTACAGATTTATCACCTGCTAGGAAGGTATATCTTTCGTCTCTAATATCTCCGATGTAAAGGAATTTTCCGATTTTCAATTCTTCTATATTGATGTCGATAGCATCAGGCAAATTAGCTGGAATAGCACGAGTTTTAATCGCTCTTTTTCTTACCAATAGATTTCCACCATTACGAACACCAATAGGTGTTCCAATAAAGTTAACAGGAATATTCACGGTTACTTCTTTGTCGTCAAATACTTGTAAGAAGTCGATATGAATAATTCTATCTGTTACAGGGTGAAATTGAATGTCTTGAAGAATCGCTTGAAAGCTTTCTCCATCAATATTAATGTTCAACAAATATACGTCTGGAGTATTGACAAGCTTGTTTAGGTCATTCTCTGTAGCAGAGAAGTACACTTGCTTTTCTCCCCCGTAAAGTACGCATGGTACTTTACCCTGATTTCTTAGTGCTCTGTTAGCTATTTTGTTAGTTTCTCTAACGTTAGCACCTAATGCAAATGTTTTCATTTTAAATAAAAAATAATGGGTTAATAATTAACTTATAAAGTTTGAGCTTATGGATTGTTTTGTATACACTCTATTAATAGTATCGGCAAACAAATTACCAATCTCTATAACTTTAACTTTATCACTTTTATGTTCTTTTCTCAAGGTATCCGTTACAATTAGTTCAGATAGTTGAGAGTTATTAATTCTTTCATAAGCACTTCCTGAGAGGATGCCATGGGTACAACAAGCTCTTACGCTATTGGCGCCATTTTCCATCATAAGGTCAGCCGCTCTAGTTAGCGTTCCTGCTGTATCTACCATATCATCTACTAACACGATATCTTTACCTTGTACATCACCAATCAACATCATCTTACTAATCTCGTTGGCTTTGTCTCTGTGCTTGTAGCATACTACCACATCGGTTTGCAAATACTTAGCATAAGTGTTAGCCCGTTTTGTTCCTCCCATATCTGGAGATGCAATACACAAGTTTTCTAAATTTAAACTTTGTATGTGTGGCACAAAGAGCGTAGAGGCAAACAAATGATCCACAGGAACTTCAAAAAATCCTTGTATTTGATCGGCATGCAAGTCCATCGTAATGACTCTATCCACACCTGCGGCAGTCAATAAATTAGATACTAATTTAGCCCCTATCGGCACTCTTGGCTTGCCTTTTTTGTCTTGTCTAGCATAACCGAAATAAGGCATAACTGCCGATATTTTGTAGGCTGAAGCTCGTTTGGCAGCATCAATCATCAACAACAATTCCATCAGATTATCAGATGGCGGTGGTGTAGATTGTACTATAAAAACGTGGCAACCTCTTACCGTTTCGTCAAAAGAAGGCTCAAACTCACCGTCACTAAAATATACGATAGACGTATCCCCTAGTGGCTGTCCGAATTTTTCAGCTATGGTAAGGGCTAATTCCTTACTCGCCGAAGCAGCAAATATTTTAACTTTAGACGACATAGTATTTTTATGGGGGGCAAAGATAGAAAAATTGATTTATCCCAAAACTATTTTCTACACTTTCATTGGTGTATGCCAAAAAAGACTTTACCTTTGCTGTCGCTAAAATTTGCCCGAGTGGCGGAATTGGTAGACGCGCTGGATTCAAAATCCAGTGATAGCAATATCGTGCCGGTTCGACCCCGGCCTCGGGTACTACAAACCTCCTCAAGAATTGAGGGGGTTTTTTTGTACTTTTGTACACTCTAGTTTATAATAAATGAAACAAAGAAAGTACGATAAGGCATATTTGAAAATGGCGCAAGAATGGGCCAAGCTGTCGCATTGTGAAAGAAAACAAGTCGGGGCACTCATCGTAAAGGATAAGATGATTATTTCTGACGGCTATAACGGTTGCCCTTCTGGTTTCGAAAACACCTGCGAAGATGAAGAGGGTAATACCAAATGGTACGTCTTGCATGCTGAGGCCAATGCTATAATGAAAGTAGCCCGTTCTACCAACGACTGTAAAGGTGCTACCCTATACCTGACTATTTCCCCTTGCAAAGAATGCAGCAAACTGATACATCAATCTGGCATAAAAAGACTGGTCTATCTCGATGAATATAAGGATACCACAGGCTTGGATTTCTTAAGAAAAGCCAATGTAGAACTCTTACACTTTGAGGATGCTGAATAAGAAATCTCATTTTAGCCCCATCGTATTTGCCCTAATTCTTATCCTAGGTATTTATCTTGGCAAATCCCTAAATTTTAACACCTTTCAGCAAAGCGAATTCAACAAATTTAACTTAGTGTTGTCCCAATTGGAAGAAGCTTATGTCGATAGCATAGATAGGGAGGAACTAATAGAAAAAGCCGTCACTAACCTCTTAGAAGAACTTGACCCTCACTCCTATTACATAAAAGCGAAAGATTTGTCTGCCGTCAACGAACCCATGGAGGGTAGTTTTGATGGAATCGGTGTAGAATTTAACTTGCTAGACGATACCATTTTGGTAGTTGCCCCTATTTCGGGTGGTCCATCACAAAGTGTTGGTATTCTCTCTGGCGATAAAATTGTCTCTGTCAATGGAGATACCATAGCAGGTACAGGGCTAGAAAATGAAGATGTCTTCAAATTATTGAGAGGCAAAAGAGGAACTAAGGTCAATGTTGGCATTTTGAGAAAAGGTCAAGAGGAATTATTGGATTTTGAAATTACTAGAGATAAAATCCCTATCTATAGTGTTGATGTATCGTATATGATATCGGACGAAATGGGATACATCAAAATCAATCGCTTTGCCGCTAATACCTATGAAGAATTTATTGAGGCTGCCCAAAAACTTTTGGATAAAGGTATGCAAGAGCTGGTTCTTGACCTCAGAAATAACCCCGGAGGATATTTAGGGGCTGCCATTAACATCAGCAACGAATTTTTGGAAAACAATTTGCTCATCGTTTATACCCAAGACCGTTCGGGCAATAAAGAAGAATACTTTTCCAACAGAAAAGGTTTACTCATCAATACTGCCGTGACAGTCATTATAGATGAAGGTTCAGCTTCTGCTAGTGAAATTGTTGCTGGTGCATTACAGGATAACGATAAAGGCACTATCGTTGGTCGCCGTTCATTTGGCAAAGGTTTAGTACAAGAACAATTTGAACACCCCGATGGTTCGGCATATCGCATTACTACCCAACGTTATTACACCCCAACAGGTCGATGCATACAACGCCCTTATGCTAAAGGTCAAGGTGACGATTATGCTAGTGACCTTTTACAAAGAATCAATACTGGCGAACTCCTTTCTAGAGATAGCATAAAATTTGACGACAGTCTAAAGTTTGTTACTCCTCAAGGTAAGATTGTCTATGGAGGCGGAGGAATAATGCCTGATATTTTTATTCCTTTAGACACTAACTCTTACCATTCTTCTATTTCTGAGGCTATCCGAAAAGATTTAATCCGACAGTTTGCATTTGCTTATTCCAACCAACACCGAGAAGAATTAGAAAGTCAAAACCTGTCCAATTTTATTGCCTTATTCGAAATCAATACTAACGACTATAATCAGTTGGTAGCATTTTGTAAGTCGTCTGAGGTTACACTACCACTTGCTGAACTTAGCGAATACGATAAACGCATTTTATCTACCCAACTCAAAGCTTATATTGCACGAAATATTTGGAATGACGACGGGTTTTTTCCTGTTATTCATAAAATTGATGACACATTTCAACAAGCTATAATGCAGTAATTTTTTACTTTTGTACCAATATTAATTTAAGATAATAAACTATGTCATTTGATTTACCCAAACTACCTTATGCTTACGATGCTCTTGAGCCACATATAGATACTAGAACTATGGAAATACACCATAGCAAGCACCACGCAGGTTATACTGCCAAACTAAATGCTGCTATTGAAGGCACTGATTTAGCTGGACAGTCTATCGAATCTATACTAGCTGGTGAGCTATCGGCAGGCGTCAGAAATAACGGCGGAGGATATTACAACCATTGCTTATTTTGGAGTGTAATGAGTCCTAACGGTGGCGGTCAGCCAAGTGGTGATTTGGCAGATGCTATAGACAGTGCTTTTGGTTCTTTCGAGGAATTTAAAACCGCATTTTCAAATGCTGCGGCTACACAGTTTGGCTCTGGTTGGGCTTGGTTGTGCTCAAAAAATGGAAGCTTAAGCGTATGCTCTACTCCTAATCAAGATAATCCTTTGATGAAATCGGGATGTGGTGGCACTCCAATTTTAGGAATTGATGTGTGGGAACACGCTTATTACCTCAACTACCAAAACAGAAGACCAGATTACATCGAAGCCTTTTTCAATGTAGTCAACTGGGACGAAGTCAGTCGTCGATTTAAAGAAGCATAAAAAAAAAAGCCCCTCATTTGAGGGGCTTTTTTTTGACTATAATTTCATCGATTACATCTTTTATCCCTTTTATAATTGGAATTTGAAAGTAGTGAGGTTAAAATCCTATATATTTGATATTATGAGACTTTGTATTTTTTTTTTCAGCCATTTTGTATATGGATATAATAATGAAGATGAAATCTCAATTGACCCATCAATTGGAATAATAATAAATGACTTGTCATATACTAGAATAGGAATCTCAACAAAAAACCTAATCTTAAATAAAGTAGGTTTATACTATACATTAGAAAAGAATGATTTAAACAATAGAGATCTTTTAGGCATAAATGTTAGAGTGATAAATAACCTATATTTTAATTTTGGATATCATTTTTTTACAAATGATAATATTTTTGAAGGAAATAGAAAAGAAATAGGCATAACATATAGCTTTAAGAATATTCCGTTTTTAATTCATTATGGATATTCGTCAAGTATAGGTAGTACTATTAATGTTGGTTATAGAATATTTATAAAACAAAAAGCTCTTTCTTGGTAAAAATATTTAGACAGATAATACTTGTTGGAATTGTTGTATTCTAACAATGTTGAAACCAATTCATAGTGTTCACTTGAATATTGAAAGTGACTTGTAACACTTAAAAATCAATAACAGGAATATACAATTTAATTAAGGAAGTTTTCTAATCCAAATAGTGTCTCTATCCCTATTCAACAGTAATCGGGTATTTCAC
>JADHMO010000031.1 GCA_016779995.1 Flavobacteriales bacterium | reverse complement strand
TTCTTTTTGTTTTCATCAGAAAACCGATCTGGATTAAAGTCATCTGGATTTTCCCAGTATTCGGGATTTCGATGCATTCCGTAGGTAAAACAAAATATATCTTGATTTTTGTTGATCTTGTACCCTCCTACTTCATCATCCTCAATGGCCTTTCGATCCAATAACCAGGCTGGTGGATACATACGCATCGTTTCATCAATGACCTGAGTAACATAGCCCATAGATCTCAAATCAGAAAATGCTGGGTCCTTATCACTGAAATTTGACAAGGTGTTTTGATACAGCTGCTGCTCCACAGCGGAGTGGGTCGAAATAAGATAAATGGCCCAGGTCAAAGCCAATGCCGTGGTTTCATGCCCTGCCACATACAATACCAGCGACTCGTCCAACAGCTGCTCATCTGTCATCTTTGAGCCATCCTCGTACTCTGTCTCCAGAAGCATTTGAAGTAGGTCATTTTGGGGCGTAGTGGCTTTCTTTCGCTCGTTAATGATGTCCATGATCAGCTCTTGGGACATCCTTTTATTTTCTTGATTCTTTTTAAATTCTCCATTGAGCCGAAGCCAAAACCTGAGATAAGGTCTTCGGATCAAATCTACCGTGTATTCCTGTCCCTCACTAATGGCTTTATCCATAAGCTTAAGCTTTTCATCAGCTACTTCACTTCCAAATAATGATTTGGAGACCAGCCGATACGCCAGATGCATCATTTCTTTATCCAGGACAAAAGATTCATTATTGGCAGCATAAACATCCAATACTTCGTCCATATAGGCATTGATTTCATTGACCATAGTAATCGAAATGTCCTCTAGCCTCTTTCGATGAAATCCTGGTTGGATTGAACGCCTCTGTTTTAGCCAATAGGCTCCCTCCGAAGTGAGTAAGCCATTACCAATCTGCTCTCTCACCGGATCAATGGTTCGGTTGGTTTTGACGTAATTCTTATTGTTTTTCTGAAAAATATACCTGATGACTTCTGGGTCCGTAGTCAAATAAAAACGCTTGAGAAAATAAGCATCCACCATGGTGCCATGCTTTTTCATTATGGACATAAAAAAAGGAATGGGATTCCGAGAAATAGAATTGATTTTTAAAAGGTAACGCTGAAAATACTGAAGCTTATTTTTTTCCTTGACAGACATGAGAAGTGCTTAATTCATTCAAATTTAATGATTTGTAAGTGAATCGGGCTCTTCCATTAGCACCTTGTACTTGGTTCGAGCCACATCTCTCGAGTAGGCATTGTAATGCCACCATTCAGTGGGTAATTGACGAAAACCTTGACTCTTCATAACACTGCGTAAAAGTAAGCGGCTTTGATATTGCTCTTGGCTAAGGGCTCCTGTTTTTAGAAAATGAGCCTCCATTCTCGGGTAAGCAATCTCTGCAAACTCATCAAAACGTGCTCCCATATCCAAAGGAATACCATCATCATTACAAATGGTAATATCAACGGCTGCACCCATATTATGAAGACTGCGATGCCCAGGATTTGAAACATACCTTCCCCTTTCCAATGGAGGAATGGTATCTAAAGCTTCCCACATGAGCCTCTGAATACTCACCGGACGGGCTGCATCATAAATTAATAAATGCAAAGTGGAATCAATTTCAGTAAGATAATCCTGGCATTTGGAAAGACGCTCAGCAACATCCGGCTGAAGATAAGGACGCTTGATGCGTTTATATAGCTGAAATCCCATAAAATTATCCTCGGAAGCGTACTTAAGCTCACAATAAATCTGGTCATTTAGGCTTTGAACGTCGATGAGCCCATTAAATTCGATAGGCCCTTTATCAATTACTAAGGGTTTTTCCGCTAAGGTTTTCGGGATTGACGACACCTGATTATTGCTTTCCTTTTCTTGTGTTTGACAAGCCAAAAGACCAAATAATCCCGATATCATCAGCAGCTTTTTCATCCCATAAGTACTTTCATTTGATCATTTATTTTTGAACGCAAGTCATCTGAAACAGGCACTAAAGGCATTCGCATGTGATTGCTACAAATATTTCGATACACCAAAGATTCCTTGACACCTCCTGGATTACCCTCTGCAAACATCAATTTGGTAATTTCCAATAGGTCATAATGCTCCTGATTCGCTGTAGCAAAGTCACCTGAAATTCCAGAATGTACCATATTGCTAAATCGCTCCGGAAGCGCGTTAGCCACTACGGATATTACGCCCTCAACCCCTACGGATATTAAAGGCAATGTTATGGCATCGTCACCAGAAAGCACGGTGAAATTATCAGGTTTGTACTTAACAATCTGCATGATCTGGTCAAAGTCTCCAGAAGCCTCTTTCATGGCTACAATATTGTCGACTTCAGCCAGCTCAAGCGTAGTTTCAGCACTGACATTTGAGCTTGTTCTTCCCGGTACATTATACAGGATGATTGGCAAATCAGTATGCGCTGCAAGTTCTTTATAATGAGCTACGATTCCTCTTTGTAAAGGCTTATTGTAATAGGGTGAAACAGATAAGAGCCCATCTACTCCTTGTGGGAGAGTTCCGAGCTTACTGCAAATATCCGCAGTATGGTTTCCGCCAAGTCCATAGACCACAGGAAGCTTTTTATTATTTACCTCCATCACATGGTGTAAAACTTCCATTTTTTCCTTTTGGCTAAGCACAGGGGATTCACCAGTAGTTCCCTGAACAACAAGAAAATCTGTACCTCCATCAAGCTGTAGTTCCACGAGCTTTGTTAAGGAGGTAAAATCTATATTTCCATCTGAGGTAAATGGGGTAACTAGGGCCACTCCTACGCCTTTAAATTTATGACTCATTGACATCTATTTTTTCAAGGGTTTCTATTACAAAATTTATAATCTCTGTAGGATTTTCTGAGGCCGAATTCAATTCCAGCTCATAGCTTGGGTCATTGGTAAGCTCTGCATTTACCAAAATCTTTTTCAAAATATCCATTTTATTCAAATATTGCTCTATTTTTCTGGGCACCTTGCCAAAAGAAAGCATTAAATCGAATGAACGCTTGAGCTCCGTTGAAAGCTGATGATCCTTTAGCTTTCCAAGCCAGGTATAATCTGATGGAGAATTATAATAAATCAAAAAATGTGGTGACAGCTTTGTTTTGTCTATACCTCTAGGCACATTGACAATAATTATCACGCGTTCAATGGTACTCTGATTGAGCTGCTTATCTAGCGCACTTCTAAAACCTTTGATATCGTCCTCATCCTTAAAATTATAGGTAACAAGCAATGACTTGGTTTGATTCCAGATGTTGAGCGCTTTCATTTCTTAATGCGATTTAAAAATTCCTCCTCATTAATGATCTCAATATTCAAATCAGAAGCCTTCTTCAATTTTGAAGGCCCCATATTTTCTCCTGCCACTAAAATACTTGTCTTTTTTGAAATAGAGGAGCTGTTTTTCCCTCCATTCATTTCAATCATTTTTTTGATTTCATCACGAGAATATTGATTAAAGGTCCCCGAAATAACAATGCTCAATCCCGCTAAAAGCTCAGAATCCATTCCTTCATCTTCCTTTTCGAAACACAAACCCGAAAGCTTCAATTTCTGAATCAAATCAACATTGTCCTGATCCTGAAAATGATTGGAAATTGATAAGGCTATCTTCTCTCCTATTTCATCGGTTTCTACAAGCGCATCGTAGCTCGCTGAAATAATAGCATCAATAGATTTAAATGCCTTTGCTAATTTTTTGGACACCGTCTCCCCTACAAAACGAATCCCAAGTCCGAAAAGTACTTTTTCAAAAGGCATGACCTTGGAAGCCTCAAGACCATCAAGTAAATTTCGAACGGACTTATCTGCCATTCGGTCCATAGATATTAATTGCTCATAAGAAAGCGAATATAAATCAGAGATATTTCTGATAAATCCTGCTTCAACCAAGGCATCTATGGTTTCAGCACCAAGACCATCAATATTCATGGCCCTTCTACTAATGAAATGTTCAATTTTACCTTTGACTTGTGGAGGACAAGCCTTTTCATTTAGGCAATAATGTTGTGCCTCACCATCTTCCTTAACGAGTACACTCGAACAATCTGGACAGTGAGCAATGAATTGAATCACTTGAGCCCCTTCAGCTCTTTTATCTGTATTCACATCAACAATTTTTGGTATGATTTCACCTCCCTTCTCCACAAACACGTAATCACCATCGTGTAAATCAAGCTTTTCCATTTGCTCAGCATTGTGGAGTGAGGCACGCTTCACTGTTGTTCCTCCCAAATAAACAGGTTCAAGATTGGCCACCGGTGTAATCGCTCCGGTTCTACCTACCTGATAGCTTACGGACTGAAGCTGCGTTTCAACCCTTTCCGTTTTATACTTGAAGGATATTGCCCAACGAGGTGATTTTGCCGTATATCCGAGCTCTTCTTGCTGTCGGTATGAATTCACCTTAATCACGATGCCGTCAATTTCAAAAGGCAGGTCTTTTCGCTTTTCATCCCAATAGGCTATAAAGTCAAGAATTCCATCCACATTAGAAACCTTAGATATCATTTTTTCTTCCAATCGTGGAATTTTAAAACCCATCTCTCCTGCAAATGAGACTGCATCAAAATGATTGGTCTGCTCAGCTCGATCCTGATATAAGCCATATAAAAAGCAATCCAAATTTCTATCGGCTACTGTTCCAGAATCTTGAAGCTTCAAGGTTCCCGATGCAGTATTTCTTGGGTTCGCAAAAAGAGAGAGCTCATTCTTTTTTCTTTCTTCGTTGAGCTTTGCAAACTCCTGTAAAGGCATGAATATTTCACCTCTAATTTCAAAATCATCAGGGTATGGAGCACTCAGCTTTAAAGGGATGGCTTTTATGGTTCTTACATTTGGTGAAATGAGCTCACCTTGCGTTCCATCTCCACGTGTAACCGCAGAATGAAAAATACCATTCACATAACGAATGCCAATAGCTACACCATCATATTTGAGCTCACAAACATATTCGATATCACTTTCAATGGTTTTTTTGATGCGCTCCTCCCATTCAACAATTTCTTCCTTGGAATAGGTGTTGGATAATGATAGCATGGGATATTTGTGCTTAACAGTCTCAAAATTCTTGGTAATATCCCCTCCCACTCGCTTGGTTGGGCTATTTTCATCAGCAAGATTCGGAAACTGTTGTTCAAGCGCTTCAAGCTCCTTGAGAAGCTGATCAAACTCGTAATCGCTTACAGCAGATTCATTCTTTACGTAGTACAAATAATTATAGTGATGCAACAGATCTGAAAGCTCTTTGACCCTATTTGCCGCTACCTCAACATTCATAATTTAAAATTACGATTTTTGCGCTTTCAACATCCGCCATTTACCCTGTAAATCTTCTCTTTTTTCAACATGCTCATATCCCATTTCAACGAGCAATTCCCTTACCTCTTCTACATACAAATAATGGCACTCAAAATACAAGGTACCGTTTGTTGATAAAAATGGAAATATAGACTCCGAGATTTTTCTGTAAAAAAGCAAAGGATCTTCGTCTGGCACAAAAAGAGCCAGCTCAGGTTCATAATCCAATACATTGGGCTCCATTTTCGATTTGTCCTTAACAGGAATATACGGAGGATTGGAAACCACAATATCAAATGCACCATTTTTATTCACCTGCTCCTTCAATAGATTATTAAATGAGTTCTCATCCAAAACATCACCTTCAATAAAATTTACGGGTAGCTTTATGGCCATCGAATTCTCCTCTGAAAGTTCTAAAGCCTCTTTAGAATACTCAACTCCTAGAACGTTGGCTTTTTGAAAATGATGAGACAGCGCTAATGAAATACAACCGCTTCCACTGCATATATCAAGAATATTGGATACCTCTAAATGATGCCCTTTCGCAATCCAATCGACAAGCTCCT
>JADHMO010000030.1 GCA_016779995.1 Flavobacteriales bacterium | reverse complement strand
AACACGATAATCTTACCCATAACGACCTTCGCTTGTGTACCTATTTACGCTTGAATTTAAGCTCAAAAGAGATTGCTCAACTCTTAAACATCTCTACAAAGAGCGTAGAAGTTAAACGCTACAGATTGCGCAAAAAATTGGACTTAGCCCACGAACAAAGCCTTACAGACTACATCATGAACCTTAAATAGAGGCTTAATTTTAACACAACACCCCTACATTACCACTACAAACAAAAAAATCCTACGCTACAATATCAGCTAAATCTCTTAAAAATAGAGGCTTTCACTAACTCTTCAATGCCCCGCATTGCAGATGTATAGAATTTGTAGGGTAGAGATTCTTTAATTCTCATTTTTTACTTAATAATATTGGATATTACTCAAAGTATCCACGAATGAAGAATGTTTTTCTGGTTTTAAGTTTGTTTTGTTTAAGTTTTTTGCAAGCGCAGAACTTTACAGTTTCTGGGGTTGTAAGAGACGCCAACACAAGTGAACCATTACCTGGAGTTAGTGTCGTTGTTAAAGGAACACAACGTGGAGTGTCTGCAGATTTTGACGGATTGTTTTCTATCGAAGATTTGAAAGACACCGATGTCTTGATCTTTGCCTATTTAGGTTATCGCGATCAGGAATTAAAAGTTTACGGTGATTTAGAAGTTGAGATTTCCTTGCAAGAAGATGTAGCTGCCTTAGATGAGGTAGTTGTAGTTGGATACGGGGTTCAGCGTAAAAAAGAATTAACCGGAGCCGTTGCTGTTGTGGGAGAGGCGCAAATCGAAGAATTAAATCCAACGCGTCTAGAACAAGCCATACAAGGTCAAGTCGCCGGGGTTGATATTACTTCTCAATCGGGTTCTCCAGGTAGCGGACTCAACATTCGAATCAGAGGGATTACTACAAATGGAGACAACAGGCCTTTAATCTTGGTCGATGGAAACGTCATTGAAGATTTGAGCGTTTTAAACCCTTCAGATATTCAAAGCATGAACATCTTAAAAGATGCTACTGCTGGTATATATGGAGTTCGTGCGGCAAACGGGGTAATCTTAATTACTACAAAAACGGGTCGCAAAAACACTAAGCTTAACATATCACTCGATTCGTATGCAGGAATTCAAAATACTACACGAAAAATTGGCGTGCTCAACGGATTCGAATATGCATACCTATTAAATGAGGCGTACATCGCTGACGGACAGGCGCCAGCATTCACTGACTTTTCTGCGATTGGAACAGGTACTGATTGGCAAGATGAGGTTTTTGAATTTGCACCTACTCACAATCACGCTTTAACGGCTTCTGGAGGAACTGAAAAATCGGCCTATTCATTTGGACTTTCATATCTAGACCAGCAAGGTATTGTGGGGTTAGACAAATCGAGCTTCCAAAGAATCACAGCCAGAATCAACTACCAATACGACATTTTAGAGAATTTAAAGTTTACGGCCAATACCATATATACAGAGTCAGACCGCAGAGGACTTCCAGAAAGCGGATTGGGCTCAGTATTATTTAATGCGGTAAACAATTCTCCACTGCTTTCTGTTTTTGATCAAAGCGGACAATATACACTAAGTGAAGGTTTGGGGAACGAAGTAGTGAATCCCTTAGCTCAAATTGACAACACCTTCAATTTAACAGAGGTCAAGCGAATTAGTGGTAAAACAGGATTACAGTACAACTTAGGTGATCACATCACTGCCGTTGCCAATGCACAATTCAATTACGCTGAGGTTTACGGAAACAACTTTTCACCATTAGTATTCTACGGTTCGGGTAAAGTGTTTAACAATACCTCAAGAATATCCCTCACTCAGAGTAAGGATATTTTTAGAGACTATACCATAGATGCTTTCGTGAATTACAAAAAGCTTTTCAGTGATCACGAGCTACAATTCACTTTAGGTACAAGTATTTTTGCAACCAGAGGTCAATTCTCAGGCGGAAACCAAGGATTCTTTAATGCCACTGACATCACTTTCGAAAATGCAGACTTGGCCAACGCTGATGAATTGAGAAATTCACTGGTCGAAAGCGGATTGAGCGGAAGGTTCGACGAGCGATTATTATCCTACTTCGCAAGGGTACAATACAACTACAAAGAGCGTTTATTATTCTCTGGAGTGATCAGAAGAGACGGTTCAACAAAATTTGGGCCTAACAACCGCTTTGGGTATTTTCCATCGCTTTCTTTGGGATACATTCTTAAAAGTGATAGTTCATTCAAGGCAACCGATCTTGTTTCTTTTGCGAAACTAAGAGCGAGTTATGGAATTTTAGGAAACGACAGAATCGCAGGAAACGCTTTTAGAGCCATTTTAAATGGTGAAGGAGCTTATGTTTTAGGAAATACACTTCAGTTTGGTCAAGCCATTGGAGTTCTTCCTAACCCTGAGATTCAATGGGAAGAGCAAGAAACCTTGAATGTGGGAGCAGACTTTAAATTCTTTAATAACAGCCTTGATTTAACCTTTGATTATTTCATCAAGCAAACCAGCGGCTTATTATTACAACCCCCAGTATCGGGAATTTTAGGAGCCACAGGTCCTGGAGCTCAACCACCTGTTGTAAATGCAGGAGTCATTGAGAACAGCGGTTTCGAATTTGTTTTGGGATACCAGTTTTTCGACAACGACGACTTCAGTCTTTCTGCCAACGCGAATGCTACCGTTTTAACCAACGATGTAATCTCAGTTAACAACGGAGTTGGCTTTTTACAGGGCGGATCTTTTGGCGTAGGACTTGAACCACCTTCTCGAATGGAGGCAGGATTTCCGATCGGATATTTCTTTGGTTTAAAGACGGATGGAATTTTCCAAAACACTCAAGAATTAGAGGCTCATGCTGACCAGCTCAACGCATCAGTTGGAGACTTGCGTTATGTCGATTTAAATGAAGACGGAATTATTGACAGTAACGATAGAACATATATCGGAGACCCAATCCCAGAATTTACGGCAGGGTTCAATCTCAACATGACTTACAAGCAATTTGATTTAAGCGCTTACGCTTTTGCTTCTGTAGGAAACGAAATGGTAAGAAACTACGAGAGAAATCAACCCTTAGTCAACAAGTCTGTTTATGCCATCAACCGCTGGACTGGTGAAGGCAGCAGCACTACTGACCCTAGACTTACAGTTGGCGCCTCTTCGAACGCTTTATTCTCAGATTATTTTGTCGAAGACGCTTCGTTCTTGCGTTTACAAAATGCACAAATCGGATACTCATTCAAACCAGAAACGCTTGACAAGCTTGGTTTGACTAAACTTCGATTATACCTCTCAGGAAACAATTTATTCACATTTACAAAGTATAGAGGATTCGATCCATCGGCAAGCTCAGGCGCGCCAATCGGAGGAGGAATTGATTTTGGATTTTATCCAGTTCCTCGAACTGTATTACTTGGATTAAACCTTAAAATGTAATGGCAATGAAAAAGTATATAGCACTCGTATTATTTCCAGTTCTCTTAGCCTGTTCAGACGATTTTGTCAATGTAGATTCTTTTGACCAAGACTCTGAAAGCTTCTTTAATTCACCAGAAGATTATCAGTCAGCTTTGATTGCGGCCTACGACTTATTGCAGGCCACATACATCAACGTCATGCTTGGAGAAATCGCTTCTAACAACACATTAGCCGGAGGGGAGTCTGCAACAGACGTGCCTGGAATTCAAGAAATCGACGATATGATTCACACTCCAGTGAATCAACAATTGAGAGACATATGGTCTTGGATGTACGCAGGAATCAACCGTGCCAATTTCATCTTAGAGTTTAAAGACAATATTGATTTTGCCGAAAAAGAAGTGATTTTGGCAGAAGCCCGCTTTTTAAGAGCATACTATTATTTTGAATTGATCAAATGGTTTGGAGATGTTCCGTTTGTATTAGATCAGCGCATTCAATTTGGAGACCAATACATTGTAGAACGCACGCCAAAGGAAGAGATTTATGCTCAACTTGAAGCCGATCTTGCTCAAGGAGCACAAGTTTTACCAACTGTTGCTGCTGAAGCAGGAAGAGTGACCAAAGGAGCAGCCTTAGCCCTTTTAGGAAAAATACATTTGTATCAAGGGGAGTTTGAAGCTGCCGCAACTGCACTTGAAGAGGTCATCAATTCTGGAGCCTACGATTTAGTTGGAGATTACAGCACCCTTTTCGAAAATGATAACGAGAATACTATAGAGTCTGTTTTTGAAGTGCAGTACACTGACGAAGAAGGAGCAGGTTTCGGATGTTTACAATGTTCAGAAGGTAACATTGCCGTAGGATTTAATGGAATTCGAAACTATTCGGGTCCGGTATTCGAATCTGGGTTTAGTTTTAACGTTCCAACCGCAGAAGCCTATCAAGCATTTGAGCCACAAGATCTCAGAAGAGACGTGGCCATTCTCGACATCGAGGCTTGGGCCAATGCCAATACTGACGTTTCATACGATGTCGGATTTGAGCACACCGGATACTACAACAGAAAATATTTAGCGCGTCAAGGAGATTTAAACACTCCTGACGCGAATTTGACCAATCCAAACAATTACAGATCTATTCGCTTTGCAGATGTTTTACTCATGGCTGCAGAAGCTTTGAATAGAGGACAAATTAGCGACACAAGAGCACAAGTTTATTTGAACAGAGTTCGCGGTAGAGCAGGACTTACTTCGGTAGCTGAAACAGGTCAGGCCTTAACAGAGGTCATTTATCAAGAGCGCAGGCTAGAGCTTATGGGTGAAGGTCACCACTTCTTTGACTTGGTGAGAACCCAAAGAGCAGCAAGCGAAATCACAGGATTTGTAACTGGAAAACACGAGTTGTTTCCCATTCCAAATATAGAAATTGAACTGGCGGGAAACCGCTGGTCTCAAAACCCAGGATATTAATAATATAACTACTAATTAATTTTTAAAAGAAGATGAATACAACTAAGAAATTATTAGCTTTTATGGCCCTAATGGCCGTAGTTTTAGTGAGTTGTGAAAAAGACGAGGAGCCAGAACCAGAGGTGATGCCTCCAAGTAATGTTGCTGCTACAGTCGTAGTATCAACAGACAACTCAGGTGACGTAACAGTCACTCCAACTGCAGATGGTGCGAGTAGATTCGACCTTTATTGGGGAGATGCAACTACAGCTCCAACTACAGTAAACCCAGGTTCAAGTGCTACACACACTTACGAAGAAGGTGACTATACCTTAAGAGTAGTGGCAGTTGGATCAACAGGTTTAACCACAGAAATTACAAAACAAGTCAATGTTACTTTTGCAGCTCCTGCTAATCTTGCAGTAAATGCAGCAATTTCTGAGACCAACTTGTTCGAAGTTACAGTTACACCAACCGCAGACAATGCGTCTATGTTTGATGTAGACTTTGGCGTTGAAGGTGCAGATGTGCAAAGTATTTTGGCAGGTGAATCAGCGACTTACGAGTATGCTGAAGCTGGTGATTACACCATTACAGTTACAGCTAAGGGAGCTGGAGCTGCTACTTCTGAAGCAACAGAGACTGTTTCAATTACTGGACCAACAGGATCTATTTCATTACCTGTTGATTTCGAAGATGCTACTGTCGCATATGAGTTTACCGATTTCGAAGGAAACTTTGCGTCAGTTGTTGACAACCCTGACACTAACGGTAACGAAAGTGCTAAAGTTGGGTCAATTTTAAAGACTTCTGGTTCAGCGGTATTCGCAGGATCAATCATTACTTTAGGAAGCGCTATTGACTTTACACAAGGAAATACTATTCAAATGAAGGCTTGGTCTCCAAAAGCTGGAGGTACAGTAAAAATGAAATTAGAAGACAGCAGTGACCCTCCAGTTGGAATTGAAGTTGATGCTACAACTGAAAACGCAAGTGCTTGGGAAACATTATCATTCAATTTTGCTGCGCAAATCAATCCTGAAATTTCTTATAACAAAGTCATTATATTCTTTGATTTTGGGAACCCAGGAGATGATACGACATACTATTTCGATGATATCGAATTGGTTGAAGGTGCAAGTAAAGAAAGACCTCAATTACCATTAGGTTTTGAAAACAGTGATACTGAAGATTACACTTGGGGTGTATTTGGAGGTGTTGACCC
>JADHMO010000029.1 GCA_016779995.1 Flavobacteriales bacterium | reverse complement strand
TCACCACCGGATTTTACCGGGTTTGGATAAAAATACATTTGTGAGTCAAGATTTTCTGAAATTGAATTTTGGAGATTTATTTTACATAAGCCTTCGTTATGTGTGCCTACCCATATATTATATTCATCATCAATTTCAATAGAAAGAATATGATTATCAGGCAGTTCGGAATTGCTGGCATTGAACTGACTCCATGTTTCACCGTTCTTAAAAATAAGTCCAGAAGACTCAGAACCAATCACGATTTCACTTCCTGTAATTCGGAGACACTTTAATGCATTTGCAGGTAGATCTGAATTGAAATTATTAAAATTCAACCAAGGGCCTCCAAAATCGGTATCGTTTACGAGGCCTGCGGCTGGAGAAAGAAACCATGGTAAACCGTTTTCGTCAATTTCAATGGCAGTTACTGAATTATCTGGCAATCCTGAATTGCTGATCGTATATGTTGTAAAATGATTTAAAGAATCAAAATAAATAATCCCACCATTTATAGTACCAATGTATTTTTCATTATTCAGTCCGATTTGGATTGAGGTAATATTATTCGAAAGCAAACTACTGTCCTGCATGTTCCAATGGTGCCATTCATTTCTGTCATACATGAATATTCCTTCCGTGGTAGCAAGCCATATATTTTCGTTTAGATCAATATTGATATCTCGAACCAAGTTGTCTTGCAATCCGGAATTTGAGACATTAAAATTTACCCATTCATCACCGTTAAATGAAAATAATCCACCTCCGACAGTTCCAATCCATAATACAGAATCACCTTCTAATTTTAAAGCCCTAATATTATCGCTCAATAATGGCGAATTACTTGCATTAAATATCTCCCATGTATTATTAGAAAATTTTGCCAGTCCAGCATCTGTCCCTACCCACAAATCATCCCCTTGTTTTTCTAGACACCTTACGGTATTAAATGGAATTCCCGAGTTCTGTGAATTATATGTTGTAAAAACCTGACATTGTACATCAAAATTTACATTTATAATGTAAATGGCACTTAAAATGATACAAACTTTATTCATTCGTTTTTATGAATCTCTTGGTATGAGACCTTCCATCATATACGAATCTCACTGAGTAAGTACCAGAAGCCAGATTTTTTAGTGAAACATGATGATTCACTGTACCCGGCATGTCATCAAATTTCTTCTTTAATATTTCATTTCCGAATTGATCAAAAATTTCCATATCAACTTTGGATGATTTCAAGATGGTATATGAAACCTCAAAAGAGCCATTATTTGGATTGGGTGAAAGTGCTAGGCTATTTTGAAAAGATATTTCACCAAGGTCAAGACAGGGTTCTACAACAGCATCCACTGAAATCAGATCACTAGTACACCCATTTTCAGAGGATTGTACAAAGTAAGTAGTGGTGCTTGAAATTGGAAGAGTGGAAAAGGTGTTCCCTGTCCCCAAAATATTTCCATTTCCATCCGTCCATGTCAAATCTCCAGAGCCAGATGCAGTAAGGGTCGCAATGCCTGAATTACAAATGGTATCTCCTATTACGGTAGGATTATTAATAGTTTGAACTGTGGCATCAACGGAAATAATTGCACTTGTACATCCATTATCAGAAGCTTGAACGTTATACGTAGTTGTTTGTGAAATGACAGGAGTTGTAAAAGAGCTACCCGTGCCTAAAACATTCCCATTACCATCCGTCCATGTCAAAGTTCCAGTTCCTGTGGCAGTAAGGTCTCCACTGCCTGAATTACAGATCATGTCTCCTTGAACAACAGGGTCATTGATGATTTGAACTGTGGCATCAACAGATATAATATCACTTGTACATCCATTATCAGAAGCTTGTACATAATAAGTAGTCGTTTGTGAAATTACAGGAGTTGTGAAGGAGTTACCCGTTCCTATAATAGTACCATTGCCATCCGTCCATGTCAAAGTCCCAGTTCCCATGGCAGAAAGGTTTCCACTGCCTGAATTACAGATTAAATCTCCTTGAACAATCGGATCATCTAGATTTGCAGCCATACTTACTACAACAGGTACTTGTTCACTTGTACATGTTCCATTTTCTGTGATGACTTCCCAATCATAAAAATAATAGTAGTAAGAAGAGCTCGAAGTCGCTCCCACAATAGAAAGTACATCATCCAATTCATAAGGATATGTCGCTGAAAAATTATTCCTGTATAATCCGCCTGAAGGTAAATTCGTTCCGACCAACTCATAGTCGTAACCTGCAGGAACAGCAAAATCCAGCTGAATTCTACTCGAACCAGCAGGAACATTCACTGTTGTAGATTCTAGAACAGTACCATCACTTTCATGTAATTCGACAGTTACATTTCCTCCATTTAATGCATAAACCAAAGCACTTTTTAATGTGAACGGTACATATGCATGAAAAATAATTCCCTGTGCAGATGTAAGATACCCTCCTCCACCAATTCCATTAGTATGTGGCTCTGCAAATAATGTGTTGGTATAATAGTCCGTATTACTCGCATAATAGGTAGTTGTATTGTTCAATATGTCTGTAGTATAGTTGTTTCCAATAGAAATCAAAGTACCATTTTCATCAAACCATTCAACTTCACCTGTCGATGTTGCTTCTAGGGTGACAGAATTCCCAGGACAAATTTCAGCATTTGCTATGGATGGAGGAGAAGGGGCGGCACTATTTACAACATATGGTAATGAGGTCGCGGTTCCACAATAATTTGTAACCGTACACTCATAAGAGCCTGGTTGATTAACGCTGATGCTTTGAGTTGTTTCACCTGTACTCCATAAATAGTCTGTTCCTGCGGAAGCTGTTAATACAATAGATTGACCTGTACACAAATAACTTGATTCATTAGAATTTATCGTTGGAAGGGCACCTGAATTTTCCGGAAGCTGTAAAGTTAGCGTTACCGGTACAGCGGTGTAGTTATTGTCTTCGTATTCTTCTTGAAAATAATTGTTTTTGTCAACTTCCATAACTATGTAATAATCACCATTGCAGGTGTTAGGCGGAATATTAATCCACATCCCATCCAACCATTTACCATAAACATCTGTCCAACCCGAGGAAATGCCTTGTTCAACGACTGAGCAATTGTAATTACCTCCACCAAGGTTCCAATTCGCAAAATCAGAGTTTGCCATTACATTTCCCCCATTGTAAACTGTATTATCATCTCTACAATGACCGTAATAAGTACTTCCTGTATTATTCCCGCATTGACCATAATCCATTAGACAAAATCCAATTTTTGCCCCATCCCCGACTATTGGCCAATTCAAAGGGTGGGGGTCAGAGGTTGGAATACGAAGTGTCATAACTGCCCAATCATCAACGTGATTATGCCCATGACTCTCATGGTACGTCATACTTCCTGTCCATGTATCCTGATAGGACATGTTGTTGCCGTCTTTAATGTAAATCCTTTGAAGTAACATTTGTTTCGGGTTGTCTACACCATTGGGGCAAGTAAACGCTCCACTTGATGCAACACCATATATGGTGTCATTGCCACAAATAAACGCTCTATTTCCATTAGCATCTTGTCCTCGAACAGTAAAAGAACCATGACCGATATTTGGTGTTGATCCTGTAACACGAAGTCGACCATCATCCGGGCCTTGATTGTTGTAATTTTGTCCAGCACCCGTTTGAGGGTATTCTGTCCATCCATTGTCTGCAATACCTTGCCAGGAAGCCGTTATATCAGGTAAAAGTAAACAGTTGTTCGTGCCATCAACACATTCACATGAGGTGGCATTTGTAGTTGTACATTGAGAAAAAAGGAGTCCTTTGAAGAAAAGGATTAAAAAGAGTGCAAGTATAAATTTCATAGTTCAGGTTTGTTACTTAAAATTAAGTAAATCAATTCATTTTACATAATTTTTTTGTTCGGATAAATATTATTGTATGCTGACACAAATTGATTTATTTTTGTATCCATAGCATTTAACATTATGCTTTTAACTTTTTTACTTTTGTAACATGAAATATATTGCTCCCTTTATAAATAATTTGAACTTAATTATTGGATTACTTTTCCTTACTTCGAATACGCTTGGTTATGCCCAAGAAGTCATTGTTGATGTAAATCCTGATCAGCTAATTACAGCTTCCACATCATCCTACACCATTGATATGGACAATAATGGAACTGTTGAGTTTTTATTCAGGGTACAAGAGATGAGCGGTGATACTTTACTGGGAGGTCAGCCATCAACTTATGTTGGTGCAAGTGCCATTCTCGGATCATTGAATGGACAACCTGCTGGGGTTAATGATAATAGTATTTTTACTTTGACAAATTTTGCAGAGGGAGAAATTGTTTCGGCCGCCAGCGAGTTTGGTGTGGATACAAGCTATTCTCTAGGTATTAATCTACTTATTGATGCGGGTATTGGAATCTTTCCCTATTTGTATGGAAGCTTTTTAGGAGCCAACAACGCGTTTTTGGGTGTTTCATTTGAATCTGAAGGAAACACTCACTATGGCTGGATAGAATTATCAGTCAGTTCTGGTTCGGACTCAATCATTATTCATTCATATGGTTATAACCAAAGTGTTGAACAACCTGTCGATGTTGGTGGTCTGGGTGCAGTCCCAGCACAAGTTTTAAATGAAATCCATGTTTGGAGTAATTTCGAAACACTTTTCATTGAAATTAATTCGAATTTGATTGGGGCACTTTATAAAATTATTTCCGCTGATGGTAAAGGGTATTATTCGGGGAAATTCAGTTCAATAATCAATGAACTCAATCCTAAAGATTTGCCCAGAGGGGTTTATACCTTAATCATTGATTCGGATAAAGGTCCTGGGATGAAGAGGTTTTACATTCCTTAATGGCCTCTTTTATATCATGTCATAAAATCTGACATTTAGACATAATTTATACTTCTTTTTTGCTTTTTTGTCATAATTCGAGATTCATTCAGGCGATGGCATACTAATTGACCTATCGAAAGGAAAAAATAATATCATGGGAAAAATAATAGGAATTGACTTAGGTACGACGAATTCATGTGTTTCTGTAATGGAAGGTAATGAGCCAGTTGTTATCGCAAACTCAGAGGGAAAAAGAACGACCCCATCTGTTGTGGCTTTTGTTGAAGGAGGCGAACGTAAAGTTGGAGATCCTGCGAAAAGACAAGCCATTACAAACCCTACAAAAACAATATATTCAATTAAGAGATTCATGGGCTCAAGTTTTGACGATTGTAAAAAAGAGGTCAAAAGAATGCCATATGAAGTTATTAAAGGTGATAACAATACGCCGAGAGTAAAAATTGATGACAGAAAATATTCGCCACAAGAAATATCGGCTATGATTCTTCAAAAAATGAAGAAAACAGCTGAGGACTACTTGGGTCAAGAAGTAAGTGAGGCAGTTGTGACTGTGCCAGCATACTTTAACGATTCTCAAAGGCAGGCAACAAAAGAAGCTGGTGAGGTCGCAGGGTTAAGCATTAAAAGAATCATTAACGAGCCGACGGCTGCAGCTTTAGCATACGGTCTTGACAAAAAAGGCGTAGATCAAAAAATAGTCGTATTTGACTTTGGTGGAGGAACACATGATGTATCTATACTTGAGCTAGGTGATGGTGTATTTGAGGTATTGTCTACCGACGGAGATACACATCTTGGTGGAGATGATGTAGATGAAACGATCATCGAATGGTTGGTACAAGAGTTCAAAAATGATGAAGGTTTAGATTTGCGCGAAGACCCTATGGCCTTACAAAGACTAAAGGAAGCTGCGGAAAAGGCAAAAATTGAGTTATCATCTACAACTTCAACAGAAATCAACTTACCTTACATTATGCCGGTAAATGGTATTCCAAAGCACTTGGTAAGAACTTTACAACGTTCAAAATTTGAGCAGTTGATTTCAGAAATAGTTGAAAGAACGATTGCACCGTGTAAATCTGCTCTTAAAAATGCCGGTCTTTCGGCAGGAGATATTGATGAAGTTATCTTGGTCGGAGGATCAACAAGAATTCCTGTTATTCAGGATGCCGTTAAGAACTTTTTTGGAAAGGAGCCTTCTAAAGGTGTAAACCCTGATGAGGTAGTGGCAATTGGTGCGGCGATTCAAGGAGGAGTTCTTACAGGTGAGGTAAAAGATGTTCTTCTTTTAGATGTAACACCACTTTCTCTAGGAATTGAAACTATGGGAGGCGTATTCACGAAATTAATTGATGCGAATACCACGATTCCAGCTAAAAAATCTGAGGTTTTCTCTACGGCTGCTGATAATCAACCT
>JADHMO010000028.1 GCA_016779995.1 Flavobacteriales bacterium | reverse complement strand
AAGTCACTCAAACCACCGAAGATCGCCCCTTATACTGGCATTATCCCAATGAGTGGGGGCCATCTGGTCCAGGTATTGGAGCATTCAGTGCAATTCGAAAAGGAGATTTTAAGCTCATCTACTACCACCAAACTGAGGCTTATGAACTCTTCAATGTCCGAGAAGATATTGGCGAGAAAAAGAACCTCTATGCGCAGCATCCTTTAGTGGCCAAAGAACTCGCACAAGAGTTACGAGCTTATTTAATCGAGGTGGATGCCCAAATGCCTAAACATAAATCTACAGGAAGGCGCGTGAGCCTGCCTTAGATGAAATCATCGGCCATCTGATAGGCTTTGATCACTTTTAATTCTCCTTCTTTACCTGCTACGGAATTTCCGTGTTCCATGCCCAGGATACCATCGAAACCTTTTTCGTGAATGTATTTGAAGACATTCTTATAGTTAATTTCTCCTGAATAAGGCTCTTTGCGGCCTGGATTGTCTCCAATTTGAAAATAGGCGATTTCATCCCAGCAGTTCTCAATATTCGGAATGAGATTACCCTCTTGAATTTGCTGATGATAGATGTCGAACAATATTTTACAAGAAGCAGATCCTACTGCCTTACAGATGCTATTGGCTTGTGGGCTTTCACTCAAAAATAAGCCGGGGTGATTTCTGAAATTTAGGGGTTCGAGTACCATCACCAAACCGTGTGGTTCTAATAATTCACAGGCAGCTTTAAGCGTATCAATCACATTGACCGTTTGATATTCAATGTTTTTTCTAAAATCTTTAAGACCAGGAACTACGGTCATCCACTTTGCATTTACGCGTTTGGCGACATCTATGCTCGATTTAATTTCCGATAAAAAGGTAGCGCGTTCGTCCTTGTCTCCTGAAGCTAAATTTGGCCTATTCCAAGCGATATTGTGGGCGACAAAAACGCCCATTTTCATACCGCGTTCAACCATAGTTTTTGCCATTTTTTCTTGAAGGGCTAGGGGACGATTTCTCATCTCATTATCCTCAAATGATTTAAAACCTTGATCGGCCATAAAATGCAATTGGTCAATAGGGTCATCTCCTGCATGCGCTTTAAACATCCCCAAGTGAGGTGCATAATTTAAGTGATATTGATATGGCGTATTTAAGGGGTTGTAATTCGCTTTAGCGCTCATCATTCCCAAGGTAGATAAACCTGCCAGGGTGTTGAATTTTCTTCTGTTCATAGAATTTAAAATTTAGTTACTCCAGGTGTTGGAATTGCGTAATGTCCATTCTCATCCGGAAGGCTTGGGGGAGTAGTATTCCAATCTACTTGAGCGGGCATCAAATGATGATCAGAATTTAAGGCCTCATCCCAACTGATTGTTTTTCCTGAATAGGTAGCCATGCGTCCCATAATGGCTGTTAGGGTACTTTTCGCACCATTTTCAGCATCACTGATAACCCCATTGTTTCGGATGGATTTGAATAATTCGTCGTGTTCTACCTGATAGGGGTTGGCTTCTTGCCCCCATTTATAGGGGTATTTGTATAGTTCCTGTCCGTCGAGATCTTTTAGTAATCCGCTGCCTAATTCAACACTTCCTGAGGTACCTTGAAATACTTCGTCTACTCTCGAATCACAGCCTTTTTGGTGTCTACATTGAGAAGAAATCACAGCCCCGTCAGCATAATTAAATTGAACATAGTGATGGTCAAAGATTTCGCCGTATTCTTTTCCTGTACGGGTTTGACGACCTCCCATTCCTTGGGCACTAGTTGGATAGGCTCCTATAAACCAATTGGCCACATCGATATTGTGAATGTGTTGCTCTAATATGTGGTCTCCGCAAATCCAATTGAAGTAATACCAGTTGCGCATTTGGTATTCTAACTCGCTTTGGTCTGCCTCTCGTGGTTTTACCCAAACACCTCCATCGTTCCAATACACTTGTCCAGAGGTAATCTTTCCAATAGCTCCTTGAGCTACCCGGTTGTACAGCGTGGTATATTTCTTTTGGTAATGACGCTGAAGACCAACCACAACATTGAGTCGCTTTTCTTTGGCAATTCGGGCCATGTCTAAAACCTTTCTAATACCGACAGGATCTGTAGCCACAGGTTTTTCCATAAAGACGTGTTTGTCATTGTTAATGGCGTATTCAAAATGGTAGGGTCTAAAACCTGGAGGAGTGGTGAGGATGACTACATCAGCTTCATCAATGGCTTTTTTATAGGCATCAAAGCCCACAAATTTATTTTTGTCTTTTACCTTGATTTTTTTTCTGCCATCAAAGTGGTCAATTATGGCCTTGAGGCTCGAATCGAGTCGATCTTGAAAAACATCTGCCATAGCCACGAGTTCGACCTGATCATCTGCCGTCAGTGCTTGAACAGCTGCGCCTGAGCCTCGCCCACCGCAACCTACAAGGGCAAGTTTGAGTTTTTTGTTGTCTAAGACATTGGCGAAAGATTTTACCGGTACACTAGCAGATAAGATACCTGTAGTGGCCAGAGTAGTCTGTTTGATAAAAGTTCTTCTGTCGTTTTGGAGTGTTGATTTTTTCATAAGATATTATTTAGTCGTCCAGTATAGTTCTTGTTCTTTTTTAGAAGGGGTTTGATAAGGTCTGACAATGCGAAATCCAACGAAGGGTGCATCGGTATGCCACCATTCACTCTTGGGAATTTGGGGATCTCTCATTTTCCATTGTGGATCAGAGCCTCTTCTTGCTGCAGACCGCAGTTTTTCGGCGCTGTCTATCCATGAGCCCCCGCGTACTGATTTCGGGTAGGTCTTGAGTGGTTTATTCCACTTGACTTTAGCTAATTTTTTATAAGCTTCAATTTCATATTGATCTAAGGTCCATTCTGCTATATTTCCGTGCATATCGTATAAGCCCCATGCATTTGGCTTTTTTTGCCCCACCTTGTGATACTTGCCATTGCTGTTCTCTTCAAACCAGGCGTACAATTCTAAATCTGAAGCATCATCGCTATGGCTGTATGCTGTTTGGGATCCAGCACGGCAGGCGTATTCCCATTCTGCTTCAGTAGGCAGACGGTAAAAGTTACCGGTAAGCGCAGAGAGCCATTTGCAAAATTGAACCGCCGCTTTTTGGGTCATTCCAATGGCTGGGTAATCATCGGTTCCCATTCCAAAACTCATATCGACATAAGGTGTAGTGGCTCCACTTATGGCATCAATATCTAAATCGACTAAGTCTTGGTCTTTTTTTTGAAGAGATTCACCATCTATATCGCGGTCTACGAAATGTTGGTATAAATTCCAGGTAGTTTCAGTACTGGCCATCCAAAAAGAAGCGACCTCAATGTTAGACTGAGGAGATTCATCTCGCTGATGCCCTTTTTCAGATGACGGGCTGCCAATTTGAAAATTACCGCCTTTTATAAAAACCATTTCTAGAGCCTGAGTAGTGCCCGGTAATTCTAGCCGGTAGGCTTCTTTTTGAGCAAAGACAAGGTGAAATCCTAGAAATAAAAATCCTGTGACAAGAAATTTAAAGCGGTACATCAGTGTATTAGTTAGTTATCCCTTCAATTTACAGAAATAAACCAAAATATGAAATCATCAAGTAGAGTTTCGTTGAGCGCTGATAGATACTCATTTCTATGTTTCTAGCCTTGAAATTAGATGAATTACAAACTCTTAAAGTTTGATTTAACCCCAGTATTGGCCTGATTAAGGATTAAAATGGATATGCATTTAGACAAGAATGTACTAGGCCATTTATTTTATCAAAAGCTGTTTAATTATTGTATATATTTGTTAAACAAAAAATTACTACTATGTGGATTCGTGCATTATTCCTGATGACCGCATTGGGATTATCTTTATTTACTTCAAGTGAAAAATCAACCTCTGTAGAAGTTCAAGGTAAGGCTTACTATTTCTCGAAATCAAAACTTGATTTGGGGAACTGGGCAGCTCGAATGAGCGAGGCTCAAAAGAAACAAATGCAAGCCCGACTCAAAAATAGATTGGAGAAAACCTATATTTTAAGTTTTAACAGCAACGAATCCATTTTTGAAGAAGAAGAACGCGTAGATGCTATATCTGGAGCGACTGATTCTTGGGGAAGTAATTTTGCCAGAGGCAAACAGTACAAGAACGTAGAAGCCAATCAATTGGTCCAGACCCAAGAATTTTATGGAAAGCGTTTTTTGGTGAAAGACAAACTACAAGAGATCGATTGGCAAATGGGTACTGAGGCGAAACAAATAGGGGAGTATATGTGCTTTAAGGCGACGGCCATGGTGTCGGCATCAGAACTTGCTTGGTATGATTTTTCCTGGGGTGACTTAAATCGAAGTGAAGAAGATGATGAGGCAATGACCGAAGTTGAGGCCTGGTATACCCTTCAGATTCCAATCAAACAGGGGCCAGCAGAATATTGGGGGCTTCCTGGTTTAATTCTTGAAGTCAGTGCAGGAAATACCGTAATGCTTTGTTCACAGATCGTATTGAACCCCAAAGAGATTGTTGAAATAGAAGCTCCATCCAAGGGAAAAGAAATTAATAAAATCGATTACAGAAAGACCATTCAAATGAAAATGATTGAAATGCGTGACAATCGAGGTAGACGTATGAACGACTAATTGTTTCGAATGAGAAATACCCTCAATCATTTCATACTGCTGTTTGCGGCTTTTAGTTTTACCGCCTCTTTGCAGGCGCAATTAAAGTTTCAAGGTCGTGTTTTAGACAGTTTACAAACTCCGCTTGAATCGGCTAGTTTAGTGGCTATAGATAAACAGAGTAATAGTCTTGAGACCTTCGCTATAACTAATGCTCAAGGAACTTTTGAATTAAAACTTAGAAACAATAGAACCTATAAAATTCAAGTCAGCTATATCGGTTTAGGAACTGCCGAAGAAGAGCTCAGTACTACAGATCAAGATATACAAAAGGATTACACACTTTACCCCGCTTTTGCTCTAGACGAAGTTGAACTCGTTGTAAAAATGCCTGTTGCTGTGAGAGGTGATACCCTTGTATACGATGCAGATTCTTTTCAAAACGGGTCTGAACGAAAGCTTGAAGATATCGTCGAAAAATTACCCGGGGTTGAAATCAATGAAGATGGTCAAATCGAAGTCGAAGGAAAGGTGGTCAATAAACTCATGGTCAACGGTAAAGACTTCTTTGACGGAGATACGAAAGTGGCGACTAAGAACATCCCCTCAAGTGCAGTAGATAAAATTCAAATCTTACGAAACTATGCTGAAGTAGGGCAGTTGAGCAGTGTTAGAAACAATCAAGACAATGTAGCCATTAATGTAAAGCTCAAAGAGGGTAAAGAAAGTTTTTGGTTTGGAGATATTACAGGAGGTGGAGGTTCAGCTCCAACAGAGTCGTTGTATATCGGCCAGCCCAAGCTTTTTTACTACAATCCCAAATACAGTCTAAATTTCATTGGAGATTTGAACAATATAGGTGAGGTCGCTTTAACCCGAAGAGACATCCGAGGTTTCGGGGGCGGATTTAGACGCCCGAGTCAACGAAGCGGAACCAACATCAACTTAGGAGAAAACAGTCTTAATTTCTTAACCAATCAATCTAATGCGCAGCGCATAGAAAATAAATTAGCATCGGCCAATTTCAGTTATGCACCTTCTAAAAATCTCGACCTCAGTGGATTTTTGATTTATAATTACAGTCAGATCAACTCTCAAGAAATCAGTTTTGTACGCTATACCAATGCAGAACTCAACATCCCTGATGAAACCACCAATCAATTTGGTAATGAGCGATCTAAACAAGGACTTTTAAAATTGAGCGCATCCTACAAGCCTAATTTTAATCATCAAATTGATTATGATGTTTTGGCTAGAAACTCAAATGATAGCCAGCAGCAATTTGTGAATTCATCAGTCATAGGCAGTACCGATCAAATAGAAGAAGCAACGCCTTATAGTATCAATCAAAATTTGAATTACTATTTCACCTTAGATGAGAACAATATTTTTGCCTTAGAAGCGCAACATTTATTGCAAGACGAGGATCCATTTTACAACGCGGTTCTCGAAAATAATCCGGATGATTTAGAGGATGCTTATGATTCTACTGCAGCTGCATTAGGACTGTCAAATGCCAACTTGTTTTACGATATTGGCCAAAGCCGAAGAGTGAAATCGAATCAATTAGACGCCAAATTAGACTACTACCATATTTTAAGTCCAAGAAGTAATTTGAATTTTACCTTGGGTACCATCGTCAGTAGACAAAATTTCAATTCTTCGCTATTCGAAATTCTCAATGGAGGTTTGACCCAGCTGCTGACTCCAAACTTCAATGACGGCCTATCTAGCAATGATGTAGACTACAACTTTAGCGATTTGTATTTGGCACTCCACTGGAGGTTTAGGACGGGTAAATTTACCTTTACCCCAGGTGTATCCGTTCATTCGTACAGTAATTCGAATACGCAGCTCG
>JADHMO010000027.1 GCA_016779995.1 Flavobacteriales bacterium | reverse complement strand
CGAGTCAATTATGCAAGTGTAACGTATAATGGACAAGCTTGGGGTTTCTATACGATGGTTGAGCAGATTGATGACCAGTTCTTGGATTGGAGAATGCTCAATGATGATGGCAATTTGTTTAAAGCGGGTTCCAATTTTTCGGGAGGTGATGGTGAAGCGAATCTCATGTATTACGGAACGTCTCAAGCATCTTACGAGTCCTCATACGAATTGAAATCGAATGAAGATGCTAATGATTGGACAGATTTGCTCGAGCTCATTGATTTCATTAACAATTCTAGTGACATAGAATTTGAAACAGAGCTTCAGAATCATTTGGATTTGGGGCCTTTTTTATCTTCTGCGGCACTCGACAATATTTTTAGTAATCTGGACAGCTATACTCAATCTGCAAGGAACTATTACATCTACCATAATTTGGGAATGGGGAAATGGCAATGGATTAAATGGGATGCAAATGAGGCATTCGGAAGCTATGGCTTCTTTGGGGGAGCGAATCCATCGACTCTCAATATAGACTATCACTCAGAAAATAGGCCTTTGCTAGAAAGAATATTTTCAAATTCAAATTTGATGGATCAATATACATCTGAGCTATGTCTTTTGATGAATACGATTTTTAATCCTGAATATCTCAATCCAATTATTGATGATTTGAAAGCATTAATTCAGGATGAGGTATATGCGGATAACAACAAGATGTTTTCAAATAATGATTTTGACCAAAATATTGAAAATGATCTTGGTGGAGGTGGACCAGGTGGCGGACCAGGAGGTCCAATTCAGGGCCTAAAGTCTTTTGTACAGGAAAGATATGATTATCTTACTTCTGTAGTCGATTGTGAACCTTTCTCAGGTATTCATTCCCTTGCTGACAGAAATATTTCAATCTATCCTAATCCAAGTTCATTATTAATAACAATTGAAGGGATTAAATCTTTCCCAGCACAAATTGAAGTAACAGGTCCAAATGGAGTGTTAATTCAATCAGACCTAATCTACAATTCGAATCAGTCGATTGATATTTCCAAAATGAAACCAAACCTCTACTTTTTAAAAGTAGATGGTCAAGTTCTTAAGTTGGTTAAAAATTAATCTGGTTTCAAGTTTTAATCTTGGACTTTACTGAATTGTTAGTCTCAGGATTTTATTCCCTTCTTGATGGCTAATGTTTAAGAAATAAACCCCATCAGTCAGGAATTGGACATCAAAGGAGTTTGTATTTCCCGAATAAACTTTAATCAATCTGCCATTGTAATCCATAAGCTCAATCTTTTCAATCTGTTTAAGATGATTTAAACCTTTAATATAAACCTCATTACTCGATGGATTGGGATAAAGTGTTATTTCCTCTTGGATAAGATCTTCATTAATATCCAATACACTTAATACCACACATTCACTAGTATCAGTACAATTGTTTTGGGTTATTTCAACTGCGATGTTATATGAGCATGCCCCTTGACACTGAAAAGTTTGATTTATCTCACCTTGTAACTCACTGAATGCATCATTGCAGTCTAGCCATTGATAGGACGCATTCGAAAGTTCTGCCTGTGCAGTTCCAGGTCCTAGCTGAAGGACATTGTTATTTACAGTATTAATTGTTAAATCCAAGTTAATTGTACTATCACATCCGTTTGTGTTTTGAAGTGTATAGGTTGCCGTATTATTACTTGATGTATATGTAATACCATCAATCCATGTATATGAACCACACGCCGTTTGAATATCAGTTACGATATCTGAATTGATTATGGTTAAATTGAGTGTTACTATGCTGTCACATCCCTGTGATGCCTGAAGTGTAAACGTGGCGGTATTATTATTTGAAGTATATGTGTTACCATCAATCCACATAAAAGAATCACAAGCACTTTGTATGTCAGTTCCTGTAACAGAATTTGCAATGGTCAAATTAAGGTTCACCAATGAATCACATCCATTTGATGCGCCATTAATGATGTTGAACGTCGCCGTATTATTGCTTTCCGTATATGTCACACCATCTATCCAAGTGTAAGAATTACATGCGGAAATAATATCAGTTCCATTGCTCGATCCATTTACAACTAAATTAAGAGTAATGGTACTATCACAACCTTGTGTGTTTTGAATAGTAAAAGTAGCCGTATTGTTACTTGATGTATAGGTGTTACCATCAATCCATGTGAAAGGACCACATGAGTTTTGGGTATCTATGCTAAAGCTAGGGTTATTTACTGTAAGATTCAACGTTATTGTACTGTCGCAACCTTCAGTGTTTTGAGTGGTGTAGGTGGCTGAGTTATTACTTGAAGTATAAGTATTCCCATCTATCCAAGTGAAAGGTCCGCATGAACTTTGAATGTCTGTGCTAAAACTTGAATTACTAATATTAAGATCAAGAGTAATGACACTGTCGCATCCTTGCGAATTTTGTATAGTATAGGTAGCACTATTATTACTTGTTGTATATGTATTTCCATCAATCCAGGTATATGAATCACAAGCCGATTGAACATCAGTCCCAATGCTTGGATTATAAATCGTTAGATCAAGCGTAACTACACTGTCACATCCATTTGCACTTTGTAAAGTATAGGTCGCATTTCCATTATTTGAGTTATAGGTATTTCCATCAATCCAGGTGAAAGACCCACATGCAACCTGGGTATCCGTACTTTGCACTGTAGGGTTGACAGTTGCAATAACGTTTGTAAATGGGCTGAGGCAAGGACTTGTTTGGATTTCCCAGTCATAAAAGTAATAGTAGTAATCTGTTCCAACAGATGAACTGATAATACTTACTACATCGGTTATGAAATAGGGATAGTTCACTCCTCCATTGTTTCGGTATAAATCCATTGATACGCCTCCTAAGCTGTAACTTCCTGCTGAGGGTATATCCAAATTTAAAGTAATCCGTTGTGGACCTGTGCTTGTAATATTGACAGTTACCTGATCAATTACAGCTCCACCACCGTCAATGTCATTGTATAGGTTTATTGTTCGATTTCCTATGCTATTTGCATCGACCCATACTGAGACTAGATTGAACGGAACCGAGGCATCAAAATTTAGAGCAAAAGTGGCTGGTTGATTATGAAATCCACCACTTCCAAATGATCCATTTTGAGGACCTACAAATTGAGCTGCTTGATCAATTACATTTTGAACAAGATAATTTGTAGTTGTGAATAGAGCAGGAGTAGTAAATGTGTTGCCCGTTTCTAGAAGTGTTGTTCCAGTATTGTCATACCAATTTAAAGTTCCACTTCCACTTCCTGTTAATGTAATAGTTTCGTTTTGGCAAATTGATGCATCAGAAGCAATTGGAGCATCGGGAAGCACAACAGTAACACTTATGGAGCTTGATCCCGATCCGATTATGTTGGTTGATATAAGTTCAACGATATATGTGCCACTGCTTGAGTAAACATGGGTTGGATTTTCTAATGAACTCGAATTTCCATCTCCAAAGTCCCAGCTCCAAGAATCTGGATTATTTGTGGATTCATCAGTGAAATTAACCTGTCCATTGCAGTCTGCCAAAAATGTAAATGATGCTGCTGGTGGCACAGTAGGAAGTTGACAGGCTGGAGGAAGGTCGTATGCTTCCGTTTGATCAGTCCTACTTGAACTAGATCCTTGATCTGCACTAAAACCTAGTCCTCTTGCCGCAAATACTTGCCAAAGTATACATTCGTTAGCTCCTGAATACAATATTTGATCAGCTTGAAGAATCGCATCTCTACCATCAACAAACCCTGGATTGCAACTTTGTAGTTTTAATGCCTCAATGACAAGCGCCATCGCAATATTGTTTCCACCTGTTCCGTTGTAAAGGTCAGGATCATAGCCGTAATTGTCAATTAAAGCCCAGGTCATGTCCCAGAGCATTGTACACCAAACAAACCCAACTCCATGGGGTTGACTTATCGCTCCAGTATTGTTGGTGGCTGCATAGGTGTAATTATTTACCGATAAATCTGTTGAGTAAGGTGCCGGTCTTATGCCATTTCCATTTGTCGGTTCACCTATAGCATAGGTCCCAATTCCTCTAACGTCTTCTCCTAAATCTCCAGGTTCAATAGTTAACATTAGTCCAAACCAGTCAGACCACCCTTCACCCATTTGCTCATCGTTGTTTAGACAATTTGAATTACTCGCACCGCCAGTAAGTCTCGTCGAAATTCCATGTCCATATTCATGTGCTATGATTCCATTATCGAAATCACCGTCCAATTGAACGAGATTCCCTGAGCTTTGTAAGGTGCCATTGATTGTTGTTGAGGAGAGTAAAGCACTAATAATTTCTTCGCCATCTGCTTGAGAAACCATTACCGATGGTATGCCAATGCCAGGGTCGGCACCTCCCATAGTTATGGGGGCTCCTGCAACATTATTCACCATAATTACAGCGATTGCACCGGCGGCTTCTGCCGCTTCCACTTTAAGAACAAACGTACACGTTCCTCTTCTAATAATAGCAATTTTACCATTTAATTCAGCAGCATTAGTCAGGGCCTCGCAAGCATCTTCATTGTCACCAGTATCATCATCTACCAATGCAAAATCAGCCGTAATTGGAGTTGTAGGAACTGATGGGCCAAAACCTGCTTGTACGGCTTGATAAGCTCCTGCCAAGCTTGAAGGACTGTTAATTTCTAATAGATTGTTGTTTGAAGTTGGAGCTGACCATAAGTACATTTGCATTCTCGGGTTGTTTCCATCTCCAGGGGTTGCAAAATTGGCATTATTCAAACCTCCACCATCTTGTGCTTCTGCATTAACATAATCAGAGCCATTTCCACCATTTCCGTAATTGTTTTCCTGAAAATTACCACTAGCCTCATCAAACCCATATTGATACCATACATCATGCATTATATTATTCATGTAAAATAAATTGGTAATGACAGGATCAAGATTTGTGCTTGGATCATTATTTAAATCTAATGGGAAATCAAAATTGAGTAACGCTCCACCGTTTGGCGAATAACCTGGGGCATTGTTGTCATCTTGGTCTTCATATGCATAAACGTTATTTCCTCTTGTGATTGTATATTCTGCACCTGCACTACCATCAACATCATGCCATCCAAAAGGTGAAGCTGAAAGATTATCCGTGCCTGACACAATACTTCTATTTCCATGGTTAGGACTTTCCAAGGGTAAAGCAAAAACATTATATGAATCCGTGGGGGGAGGTAAATTGGATATTGTATTAATATTTGACTTTGATGGTAATCTATGATTGTGGTTGCGATGATTGTTGTCTTCGAATGTACATTCCAATACCCAATCATTCATATCTAAAACAGCACCATTAATAGCATCAATTTTAATACTCCACCAGTGTTTTTGTGTCTTCTCGTAAATACTTAAATCCCAAGCCAAATGCAATGGTGATGCATCAACATTCGTTCTCACGTATACGAGTTCAACAGGAATATCCTCGATAGAGACATCACCTTTTTCAAAAAGATAGTTATTCTTTCCTGTCTCATGGTGAATAAGGTCAATATCTGTTTTGCTTGTGATACCAATTTTGGCAAGAGCATAATTTATTGCTTTTTTTGCATCAATTGAATACTCGGTGACATTAACTTTAGCCTCAATATCAGAAATTAGCTGTAGATTGAAGAATACGATTTCATTATTTTTGATGGCAAAATTTCCTCCAGACTTGAGAATTTCTATTCCGTTAAATGTCTGATTTACATAAACATGATGAGTTTTACTTAATTTAGAAAAGCTCTCATCGGTGATGATAATATTTTTATAATCGCCAGTAGATAAATGATATTCTTTACTCGAATTGAATAAAAATTCATTTATGAGTTCAATATTTTTTTGGCTATTAATTGACCAAAATGCCAGCAGAAATAAGAATGATAATAAGCCTTTCATAGTTGTTTTGTTTTAAAAAAATGAAGTTGTGGAACACAGGATTGAAAAGAAACTTTTTGAGTGAAAAGTTCACTACACAAAACATAAAAATTAACGATGGAGAAATCATTAAACATTTCCATATGGAAGATACGGATGTATCCGTTAAAATTTTCATAGTTGTGGTTCAGCATAGTTATAACACAAAAAAAGTGCTGATGGTTGCCTATTTTTTACTATTAATTTTATGAATCGAAAAAAGATGAACTAATATTATTTTTGGTTTTTATTTGTTTTGAAGGATTTTATCAATCTCTTCAACAACTCTTAAGGCATTTTCGCGATTAAAAACGAGAGGAGGTTTTGTTTTGATTACACTGTCAAAAGGACCATCGGTGCTGATCAAAATGTAGTTCTTTCTAAGCTCATTTTTAATGTGTTGTGCCAAAATGGTATTTGGTTTTTCGAATTCATCAATGAGCTCAATGCCTAAAAACAGCCCAGAACCTCTAACATCACCAATTACCGCATGCTGTTTTTTTAATTCTTCGAATAGAGACTTGTAGTAATTCCCACACTCTCGTGCATTTTCTTGAAGGTTTTCGCTTTCAATGACCTCTAAAACAGATTTTCCAATGGCGCATGAAACTGGATTTCCACCAAAAGAGCTGAAAAATTCTACGCCCATTTCAAAAGAATTTGAGATTTCTTCACTTGTAATCACTGCACCCATCGGATGTC
>JADHMO010000026.1 GCA_016779995.1 Flavobacteriales bacterium | reverse complement strand
CTGAGGAAGAAGAAGGAGGGACACCATGGACTTGGATTATTTTGGGGACAATGTTTGTGGTTATCATTATGGCTGTTAGTGGCGTCCGTAGGCAATTAAAAATTGCAACTAAAGAAAGCAGTGAAGAAACAGATTCGCTAACTTACATAGAAGAATTTAAGACTTGGGCATGGAAATATAGGCTCTATGTGGGGATTGTATCATTGGTAATTGTGCTTTCTGTTTTTGTAGGCTTGTTCAAAACGTTATACAGTATCAATGTAATGGAGAATTATCAGCCATCTCAGCCAATTGCTTTTCCTCACGATGTTCACGCAGGAATCAACGGTATTGATTGTAAGTATTGTCACAATTCGGTTACCAAATCAAAATCTGCCGGAATACCATCGGTGAATGTATGTATGAATTGCCATAAAAAAATCAATGGTGAAGGAAAGGAGTATCAAGGTGAAATAGAAAAGATTTATGCTGCAGCAGGATGGGATCCTTCTAAGGGACCTTCTGGTGCTTACACGAATGAAACATCACCAATTGTATGGAATAAAGTTCATAATTTGCCAGACCACGTTTATTTCAACCACTCTCAACACGTAGTAGTTGGAGGTCTAGATTGTAAGCAATGTCATGGAGATATCGCGAAAATGAAAGAGACCGTTAAAGTCCAGCCACATGGTGAATTAAATAAAATTCAAGAAAATATTGACAGTCAAATTGAATTTACTAAACCTACTTTAACTATGGGTTGGTGTATCGAATGTCATAACCAGTCTGGAGTTAAAATTGCGGGTACAGATAACGCATATTATGCAGAAATTCACAACAGACTTAAAAAGAATGATTATAGCTTATTGAATAGCTACAATGATGACGGTAAAGTTACAGTAAAAGAGCTTGGTGGATGGGAATGCTCCAAGTGTCATTATTAATTGAAATTTTCTATTGTAAGGATAAGAAGTATGGCAAATACGAAAAAATATTGGAAAGGAATTGAAGAATTGAATGAAACGAAGTCCTTTCGAGATTCAAAAGAATCTGAGTTTCCACAGTCAAGTTCAATTGAGAGTTTTTTAGCTGATGAAAAATTAGGCGAATCATCAACAGGTCGTCGAGATTTTTTAAAGTTTCTTGGTTTTTCTGTCGCCGCAGCAACGGTGGCTGCCTGCGAAGCTCCAGTTATTAAAGCCGTTCCATATGTAATGAAACCAGAAAATGTAACACCAGGTATGCCTACTTGGTATGCATCTACATACTATGATGGGTCTTCATACGCAAGCATACTTGTAAAGACAAGAGAGGCTCGTCCTATTTTTATAAAGGGTAATAAACACTTTGGGTTCACTAGTGGATCTGTTTCCCCTTCAATTATAGCCTCTGTTCTTGGTGTTTATGATAGTGAAAGAATTCAGCACCCATTGAAAGGTGGAAAAAAATCTACTTGGAAAACAGTCGATACTGAGATTTCAAAAGCAATTAAAGATGCCAATCGCATTGCGTTAATTTCGAATACAATTATTAGTCCTGCTTTGCAAAGTGCAATTGCAGATCTAAAGACAGCTGTAAATGGTGAATTTAACCATATACAGTATGACCCAATTTCGTATTCAGCAATGAGAAAGGCGAATGAGTTAAATTTTGGAAAGTCATTTATTCCAAGCTATGATTTCTCAAAAGCAAAAACAATTGTTAGTATTAATGCAGACTTTTTAAGTACATGGTTACTCCCTACTGAGTTTGCATCGCAATATGGCGAGAAAAGAAATCCGGATAATAACGGAGACTGGATGTCTAAGCATTTTCAGTTTGAGTCTGTTATGAGTGTTACAGGGTCAAATGCAGATTATCGTGCGATGACAAAACCCTCAGAAGAAGCGGATGTACTGAAATATATATTGGCTGGAGTTAAGGGAATGTCTAGTACAATTAAATTACCAACAGCCATAAAGAAAACAGCCGACCTTGCAGTAAAATCATTATTGGAAAGCGGCAATGAGTCGTTAGTTGTATGTGGAACAAATAATACAGGTCTTCAGCAGTTGGTGAATGAAATTAATCACCACAATAAATCTAATGGTACTACAATATTATTGGATAATGAGTTGAACCTTTTTCAATCGGAAGATGCCAAGTTGCTAGAATGTGTTAAAGGAATTTCTGCTGGGGCATATGATGTTGTATTGTTTTACAATTCAAATCCAGCATATACCTTACCAAAAGACGATCTTAAGAATGCTTTAAAAAATAAAAAAGTGAAAGTTACTGTTTCTTTGAACTCTCATTCTGATGAAACAGGAGCCTTATGCTCATACAATTGTCCGGACCATCATGCTCTTGAGTCTTGGGCTGATTTCCATCCGAAATCCAATCACTACGCCTTGGCACAACCGACAATTAGGCCATTACATAATACAGCGTCTGCATTGGAATCTTTTTTGGTTTGGTCTGGAAAAGCGGAACGTGGAGGAAAGGATTCAACAGTTGCTTATGACAAAATTAAAGAGACTTTCTCCAGTTTAAGTACTGCAGATTTTAATATGGTCATGCACAATAGCTGTGTAGAGCTTCAGCAACCAATGTTGGAAGATTCGAGGTCATTCAGCGCTGCTCCATATGCCTCAATGCCAAGTATAGGAAAAGGAACAGAGGTGATATTATATCAAAAAACAGCAATTGGTATTGGAAATAATGCCAACAATCCATGGTTGCACGAATTGCCTGACCCAATTTCAAAGGTAACTTGGGATAACTACATTACAATGAACCCTGTTGAGATGACAAAAGCGGGTTATAAAACCACTTATGATCAAGAAAATGGTCTGTCATTGGCTAAAATTACTGTTAATGGTATTTCAAAAACGCTTCCTGTTTATCCTTTACCAGGTCAAGCACCAGGTACAGTGGGCGTAGCATTGGGTTATGGAAGAGGAGAAAATGGAGAAAAAATTGGAAAGTCGGCATATCAAACAGCTGAATATGGTGGTCATGAGGTGACAGAGAAAGGAAAGCCAAAACCAATTGGCGCGAATGTATTCCCAATGTTGTCAATGGATAATGAGGAGTTTAATTACTCAAATTCAGGAAAGGTGTCAAAGGTTGATGGAGAGTATATTATTGCTGCAACACAAATTCATCATACAGTGATGGGACGTCATTCAATTGTTCGTGAAACAACAAAAGAAATCTACGATTCCAAAGGCAAAGAAGCATATAATCCCGCACATACCTTACAAACATTGGATGATGATTTAAATCATGTTGAAAAGCCTGTGAGTGAGTTTGATATTTGGGATTCGCATCCTGTTGAAAATGTTGGACACCGATGGGGAATGTCAATTGATTTGTCATCATGTATAGGATGTTCAAATTGCTTGGTAGCTTGTCAATCTGAAAATAATGTTCCAGTAGTAGGAAAAGATGAGGTTCGAAGGGGTAGAGAAATGCACTGGCTCAGAATAGATAGGTATTTTGCTTCGGATGAAGAGGCAGCTGTTGGTACGAAGAAGGACAAAAAATCCTTTTCATACGACCAAGCTGAAATTGCCGCTTTAAATCCAAAGGTCGTACACATGCCAATGATGTGTCAGCACTGTAATCATGCGCCATGTGAAACTGTTTGTCCGGTTGCGGCAACAACTCATAGTAATGAGGGATTAAATCAAATGACATATAACAGATGCATCGGAACGAGATATTGTGCAAACAACTGTCCATATAAGGTGAGAAGGTTCAACTGGTTTAATTATCCTTCTTATAAGAAGTTTACCGAAATTAATCCTGCTCAAGATGACCTTGGAAGGATGGTATTGAACCCTGATGTGACGGTAAGGTCAAGGGGTGTAATGGAGAAATGTTCATTCTGTGTTCAAAGAATTCAAGCAACCAAATTGAAATCTAAGATTGATAAAGTACCAGTAGCTGATGGAGAATTTTCGACAGCATGTGCTGATGTGTGCCCAACGAACGCTATAGTAGTTGGAGATTGGAACGATGTTAATTCTAAAATCAGAAAAAGTTCTGAAGACAAAAGATCTTATCAGGCACTTGAAGAAGTTGGTATCAAACCAAACGTATGGTATAAAGTTAAAGTTCGTAATGAGCAAAATGATTTGCTTGCCAAATTGCAAGTAGAGAAGAAGTCTCATCATGGATCAAATAATAAACATCATTAAGAAAAAAACAGTATGCAAAAGGAAGCTGCAATAAGAGAACCACTCATACTCGGTCACAAAACTTATCATGACATCACAGAAGATGTCTGTAGGCCAATAGAGGATAAAGCACCTAAAATGTGGTACATCCTATTTGGGATTGCTTTAATAATAGGTTTGTATGGTGTAGGATGTATATTATACTTACTAGGTACAGGAGTTGGAGTTTGGGGATTAAACAAGACCATTGGTTGGGCATGGGATATCACAAACTTTGTATGGTGGGTAGGTATCGGACATGCCGGAACCTTAATCTCGGCCGTTTTATTGTTGTTTCGCCAAAAATGGAGAATGGCAATTAACCGCTCTGCCGAAGCAATGACAATTTTCGCGGTATTCATGGCAGGGCTATTCCCTCTTATTCACATGGGTAGATTATGGGTAGGATATTGGGTGCTCCCAATTCCAAATCAATTTGGGTCATTATGGGTGAATTTCAACTCCCCTCTTTTATGGGATGTATTTGCCATATCGACTTACCTTTCTGTTTCATTGGTTTTTTGGTACATTGGATTGATTCCTGATTTTGCAACAATCAGAGATAGAGCTAAAAAACCCTTATCAAAGAAGATGTATTCAATACTATCATTTGGATGGTCAGGAAGAGCCAAGCATTGGAATCGTTTTGAGCTTGTTTCTCTCGTTTTAGCTGGTCTTGCAACTCCACTTGTATTCTCTGTACACTCGATAGTATCCTTTGACTTCGCCACATCTGTCATTCCTGGATGGCACACAACGATATTCCCTCCATATTTCGTAGCGGGAGCGGTATTTTCAGGCTTTGCAATGGTACAAACTTTATTGTTGATCATGAGAAAAGCAATGAATCTTGAAGCATACATTCACACCAAACATATTGAGTATATGAATATTGTAATTATGGTAACTGGGTCTATTGTCGGAACAGCCTACATTACGGAATTATTCATATCCTGGTATTCGGGAGTAGAATATGAAGCTTATGCATTCATAAATAGGGCAACAGGGCCATATTGGTGGGCATACTTTGCCATGATGACCTGTAATGTGATTTCCCCTCAGTTGATGTGGTTCAGAAAGTTAAGAAGAAGTTTACTGTTTACATTCTTTATCTCGATAGTCGTAAATATAGGAATGTGGTTTGAGCGTTATGTAATTATAATGACATCACTTCATAGAGATTATTTACCATCTTCTTGGAGTATGCATTATCCAAGTCCCATTGATATTGGTGTTTATATCGGTACGATTGGCTTGTTTTTTACATTTTTCTTGTTATTTGCTAGATTCTTCCCAGTATTGGCCTTGAATGAAATTAAATCAATTTTGAAAGGATCAGGTCAATCTTACAAAGAGTCACCCGATTATCATAAAAACCATTAATTATAAAAGTATGGCTAATAAAGTAATTTATGTAATGTACGATGATGATGGAGTGTTGAAGGACGGTGCAAAAAAATTGGTTTCTAAAGGAATCAAAATTGCAGATGCGTTTTCACCATTTCCTATTCACGGAATAGATCCTATCATCGGTGTTAAAAACACGCGATTGGGTATTATGGCGTTTATATATGGATTAACAGGTCTTACACTTGCAACCATTGGTATGAGATACTTTATGATTGTAGATTGGCCCATGAATATTGGGGGTAAACCAAACTTTTCTTACCTAGAAAATATGCTATCATTTGTTCCAATTTCATTTGAGTTTACGGTTTTATGTGCTGCTCATGGTATGGCCATTACATATTTATTAAAGAATAGGACATTACCAGGAATGCCTGCTCAAAATCCAGACCCTCGGACAACAGATGACAAGTTCGTTCTAGAAATAAGGACGGCAGATAATTCAATGGATGAAAAAGAGCTTGAAAAGTTGATTAAAGACACTGGCTATATTGAAATTGATAAAAAAAACATTTAGTAATTAGAGAAACAAGGACAATATGAAAAGGAATTTTATTTTAATGATGTTACTACCTCTTTTAGGAGTCATCTTTTTACTTCCGTCTTGTGAGTCAGATCCGGATAGTCCGGGAACCGAATTCATGCCTGATATGTATCGGTCACCAGCAATTGAACCATACGTTGATTATGGTGAAATTCGTGGACGTGAAAATAAAGAAGTAAAAACGAAATTGTCAGCTAGACAAACCCCCAAATATACGATTCCGTTTGTTGGAACAGATGAGTCATATGTGAGAATGATGATGCCTAATAAATACAAAGCCGGAAAGGCTTGGGAAGAAACTCATGGCTTGTACGGATGGGATTTAAGTGAAGAAAGTCAGTATGAATTAACAAGGAATATTGCTGTTAATCCATATACAATGACTAAGGATAATGCAGATAAAATATTGTCTGAAGGAAAGGATTTATATGCCGCAATGTGTATGCATTGCCATGGAGAGAAAGGAGATGGAAATGGCCCAATGATACAAAGTGGTGCTTATGGGGATTTGGGTGTAGTTCCTGCATATAAATCATTAGATACTTTATCTGATGGTAAGATATTCCATAGCATATATTATGGAAAAGGATACATGGGCGCGCATGGTTCTCTCTTGAATAAAAAAGAAATATGGACACTTGTCCACTATGTCCGTCAATTCCAAATTGATGATTATGGAAAAGAAGAAGTTGTTGAAGATGATTCAG
>JADHMO010000025.1 GCA_016779995.1 Flavobacteriales bacterium | reverse complement strand
TTTATGCCAGGTCTTAGTGAAGGCTATTTTTATAAATCTTGCCAATTAAATCTTGGTATTAGCTATGAAGAAATGATTTATATCATTACAAATAATGGACTAATATCTGTTACTAAAAATAAAGTTAAATCCCCAAAATTCCAACCTAAAATTCTGAAATAAGACCCCCTACTCCAAAATTAAATCCACTTTTCTTTTGGGGGTAGAGCGCATATAATGGTATATAACCAAAACTTTGCACCCCCCTTAATTATTTCGAATTGTAAATACTTAAACCATTGCTATCACTGGGCTTAACTAGGTTATCTAGGGGTACTTTTGTTTGGGGGTGAAAGAGCCTCTAATAGGGTAGCCTTAGGGTGTGTTAACTACTACAATTAATAGTTGCTGGTTTTATGTTTTTATGAAAAAAGCCACCGTGTGAATCCGCATCATCAAATGCTTTTTTAAAATCCCAATACGAATCAAACTTATATTCCCATCCTCCATAGACATATTCTTTCCCATAACTTTTGAATCTAACAACAGCGAATAGCATTTCTTTATAAGTATACCAATTGATACAATAGATTGCAGTAGAGGCGGGGCATGAATTGTCAAGTCTTCTACCATCATATTTTATAGTATCTAGTAATTCTTCACAATCAATATTTTGGCTGTAGGACGAAAAGATTGAAAATATAGATAATAAAACAAGATTTTTTAAAAGCCTCATTTATTGTCTTTTTCTAAGTGTTTTTTTGCTCTTTTGTATCTTATTTTTTGAAGCTTTCTTTCTCTTTTTCTTCTCTTTTTTTCTGCTTTAATTCTAAGATTATTTGCTCTTCTTGCCCTATCCATTTCAGCGGCTGATGACCACCCTAAGGCTCTTGCTTGTGATTCTCTTTTTGCAGAAGCATCCATTAATGAATTGGATAAGTCTTTCGCTATTTTAGAATAATCTACTTGAGTTGAAGCATCACTTCGCACGTATCCATAACCTGGATTTTGCCAAAAGAAACTAAAGGGACAAACATTAAAACAAGAAGTAGCTTTTTCATAGTGTTGGTTTTTAGATAGTTCAAGATATGAATCTCACAGAATCTGACGTCTTAGATAAAAGTAAAACATCAAAATTCATTTTTTTAACTTACTGATTTTCAGATGTACTTTTTTGTAACATACTGATTATCAGGTATATTATTTTGTTAATAATAGACCCCGATTGTGGAAAAGTCCGTCTTTCAAATTCAAAAATATCTTTGGAGCTTTATACAAAAGAAAAAGCCAACAGAATCGGCTTGGAGCTTTCAACTATTGGCGGTAATTGCGTACTGTAAATATACGAAATTCTTCACTAAGATTCCGGGCTTTTTCTTCATAAATTAATCAGTAGGACTGCAAGACTGCAAGAACTGCACGCTCTGCAATCCTACATAATAAATATATATAATGAAGATTACAGTTTTTAAAAATTTCCAAGACAGGAAAGGAAATTATGAATTAGTCAAAGTCTTAAACGCTATTAAGGAAGGCAAGTTCAATAAAGAAATCACTCAGCTTAGAGAAGCTGATAGTGAAGAAGAAAAAGGAAGAATTAAAAATTCTCTCCTTGCATTTACTCCATCAGCAGTTTTAAATACTGGAAGGAAGTTTACAGATGGAGATAGCTATAGTGGTATTATCCATTTAGACTATGATAAGCTAAATGATGTAGCTGGGGCAATAGATAAAATTAAATCTCTTGAGTATACCTATAGCTGTTTTGTTAGTCCAAGCGGTGATGGTATTAAAGTGTTTATTAGAGTAAGTAATGAGATGGAGCAGCATAAAGATGCTTTTAATACTCTAAGAAGTTACTATGATAAAGCAGTTGGAAGAGAGTCTGATAAATCAATAAAAGACCTTGTTAGGTTATGCTTTGTATCTAGTGACCCAGAGCTATATCTAAATGAAGAGTCTGTAGTATTTGATTATAAAACTGTAAGCACGACAAGAACCCCTGAAGAGCTTTGGGAGTATACCTCTAGAAAAGAAACCTTTACTGTTGGTAATAGAAATAATTTCATCCACTTCTTTGCATGTAATGCTAATAGAGAAGGATTAAATATGGAAGATGTAAAATCATATTGCTCTTCTATGACTGATGCGACTCTTACCTATAGTGAAATAGAAAAGACAATTAGAAGCGCATATGAGAATAATACTTCTCAGTTTGGAGAATTGCAGAGCGTGCAGTTTGTGCAGTCGTGCAGTAAGGAAGATAAATCTCCAATGATACCAGATGAGGTTTATGAAAATTTACCTCCTGTACTCAAAGAATCTTGTGAGGTTTTTAGTGGAAGAGAAAGAGATGTGTATCTAACAAGTGCTTTATCAATTATTAGTGGAGGACTTTCTAATATCAAAGGTGTTTATGATAATGAAATTGTTTATCCAAACCTCTATTCATTTATTATAGCACCAGCTGCTAGTGGAAAAGGCTCTATGAAGTATGCAAAGAGCCTTGGGGATTGTTTTCATAACTTATTACAGGAACAAAACGTTCAGGCAAAAATAAATTACAATAGAGATGTGGAGATATATAATTTGAAAAAGAAAATGGCTAAAAAAGAAGAAGATATAGTTGATTTAAAAAAACCAGAAAAGCCAAAACATAAAGCCTTTTTTATTGCTGGTAATATCTCTTCAGCGATGCTACATAAAGTTCTCGAATCTAATGGTGGTAGCGGATGTATCACAGAAACAGAAACGGACACCATAACTAATGCACTAAAACAAGAGTGGGGAGGTTACAGTGATATATTAAGAAAAGGATTTCATCATGAGACTATATCATTGATGAGAAAAACAGATTTGGAATATATTATAATTGAAAAGCCTAAATTTTCTTTATCAATTACTGGAACACCGGACCAAGTAAAAGGTATACTGAGTAATACTAAAAATGGTTTGGCAAGTAGGTTTATGTTCTATTCATTCAATGCAAAACCTGAATGGAGAAGAACTTTCACTAAAAACATAAGTAGCAGTAAACAGAACCAATTTTTAAAATTCACACAAGACCTTTGTGACAAGTTTTCCTCCCAAAGTGAAAGAGAATTTAACATTACAGAAGAACAAGGAGAAATTCACTTCAATACGTTTAAAGAAATATTGGATGAAAAATACTATTCTTATCTCGGAGAATCTGATAGTCTAATTAAAAGACTTGGTCTTATTATTTATAAAATAGCAATGGTGCTCTCAGCAGTCAGAACTGACGAGCCTATAATGGAGTGTGAGGATAGGGACTTTGATACAGCGATGGAGCTTACAAAAGTATATCTAGCTCACGGGCTCAATGTTTTTCAAAAGATAAATAATCGTGAGAACAAGCTCCCGCTAAATGAAGAGCTGTGGATGAATAAGCTTCCAGAGGAGTTTACATCATCCGAGGCTATTTCAATAGCTAAGAAGCTTGGGATAAAAGAGCGGACAGCTTACAAAAAGCTTAGGGATTATGTTGAAAATGAACTATTGAAAAAGGTGGAGACTGGAGTCTATAGGAAATTATCAAAAAACTGAAAGTGTTTTAGACGACACTATTAAACAGTCTTATTAATATTGTGGGGGTAGATTTATATTTGCCCCCATAATATTTTAGGATTATAATTTGGCTCCTTTTGCTCTATTGCACTTAAAACAAAGTATTTGAATATTATTTACACTATTTGAACCTCCTTTTGAAAAAGGAAGCTTATGGTCATATTCAATATCAACATTACTTCCACATTGAACACAAAATCCACCATCTCTTTCATAAACAGCTTTTCTTACTTCAGAAGAAATATTTCTACTCCTTTTTTCTATCTCTCCCCACTTTCCAAGACCTATGGTGAAATCATATGTTTCAATATTTGATTCATGATTACCAATTCCTTCGTAATTAAGTAGCACCATCTTTTTCCCATCAGGAGTTTTTTCAATTTTTAACTAAGAAATCTTCTAGGTGTTTTTCTAAAGCAAATTCTGAAGTATTTTCAACAGTAGAATCACTTGAAATTATTATTGGTGATTTATCTCCTTTTATTAAAACCTCTCCTCTTCATTAAGTTCTACAATACACTTTACCAAGATTACAAGCTACTAATGAAGTAAGTGAAGACTTGCCTTTGTTCATTAAGCTCTTGGATTTGTAATCGTTTAATAATATTTGTAGATTTAAGTATTATTAACCATAATTCAAACTAAAAATGGACAAACAATTTGTATACAACGAAAAAAAAGCCAACTCAACACAAATCTGATTACTATTCCTTTTTCTAGGATGGTCTTATGGCTCTCTTGGGAGTATAGGAAAACAAATTCTTTTTTATATAACTTTAGGAGGTCTTGGTGTATGGATTTTAATTAGATTATTTACACTTCAAGGAGCTATTAGAGATTATAATAAGAAAATTGCTATGGAACTCGGCTTCACAAATGAAGAATTGGCAAAGATGGGACTAGTCTAGTTTTAGAATTGATATCATATTCTTGTAACTAACCGCTCTCTGACACACCCACAAAGACTCTTAGAAAGGCTTATTTAAGACACTTATCTAACGATTGATTAAAGCAATGCTTGATGCATCTCTTCAAAGGAAACAGTAATGTAAATTGTTACATTCTGCCCAACATTTTTAGATGGCTCATAGGGTTTATTTTTACAGGTTTACATTATATTTACATTACACCCACAATAACTAAATCATAACTTATTCATTTACAGCATATTAATTCCTTATTATAATATTCTGTATTGAAATAAATAAAAAGAAGTGATTAGTTGGATTAAAAAGAATTGGGTTGTCATAACTTTGATTTGGATTTTAGTAATCCTAATTTTACAAACGCTGTTATAAATTAGCTCAAAGTTTAGTCAGTTTAAAACTTAATTGAATCAATATAGTGTTGGCTTTACTTTGTAAAATATTGATTGGTTAAATGTATAAAATTCTTATCGCCATTTTTTTGAATGTTACACTTAATGCTCAAATCAATATCTTATCCGTTGAAGATTCTAAAAAGAAAATTGAATTGGACACTAAAGTTGAGCTTAGCAGAAATTACTTTGTAATATCAGCAGCCGTTTTTATTGGTGGAGTTGCCCTTAAAAATGTTGATAGTGATATTGAAATTTTAGGAGCAGGTGGGAGTTTAGCTGCTGCATTTACTTCAAGCTATTATCTTGTAAAACACTTAATATACGTCAGAAAGAGAAATCGGTTTTATAAACACCATAGTTTAGTTCGTAAATCAAAAATTAACTTTAAAGAAAGTTTTCGTTAATCATCGGCATATCCTCTTCATTAAGTTCGAATAGGCTCAAAGTAAACTTTATCAACAATGAAACAAGCTACTAATGAAGTAAGTGAAGACTTGCCGTTGTTTTTGTGATAGGTTCTTGCAAGCAAAGAGATTAGACGATTACTTTTGTTTAATAAATATCTATTATTTAATTATTTATATCCAAAAAAGTTAAATATTTTGATTGATTTTAAATTACTGAAAAACAATATTACAATTAATATATTTAATTTAATTTTCAAAAAAATGATTAAAAAAACTTTAAAAATGATGACAGTTGTATTTGCTGCATCAATGTTATTTACTTCTTGCTATTCCTACACAAGTGTTGTGGGTTCTGGTGCTAATGGAAACAGTCAAACAACTAAATGGAATCATTACGTGATTGGTGGACTTGCACCAGTTATTGTTTCTGATTCAAAACAAATGGCTGACGGAGCGGAAAACTATACTGTTCATACAAGACAATCTTTTGTAAATGGATTAGTTTCTGCATTAACTTTTGGAATATACACGCCGACTACTACGACTGTAACTAAATAAAACCAAAAGAAATTTTTATTTTTTCCGTCACTAATTAACTTTAGTGGCGTTTTCTTTTAAACCTAGTCATATCCTCTTCATTAAGTTCTACAATACACTTTACCAAGAATGAAACAAGCTACTAATGAAGTAAGTATAGACTTGCTTTTGTTTGTGTGATAGATTTAGTAAATTTAAATAAATCAGTTATAAGTTAATTTAAATTTGTAACTTGCTTAAAAACAAAGAGATGAATGAATTTATCGTTACATTAATTTTTATTGTTTTACTTGTTTCTGGAGTTTATTTTTATGCAGGATATTTAACAAGAACTGGAAAGGCAGAGGATGCTGACGGAAATTTTATACCTGATTCTTGGGAGGAAAAATTCGGCTGGTTTTTTAATGCTAAAGGACTAATAATGTTAGTGCTTGGTTTGGTTTTGGGTTATTTTTTAGGAAATAGCTTTCCCTTATAATAACACTTACACTTATTGTTAAATCCTAACTCTATTAGACAATAAATCATATTCTTTGAAGTTATCAGAGTTTGGGTAATTGGTAGAAATTTACATAGCTTAAATCATCGGCATATCCTCTTCATTAAGTTCAGGTATTTCTAAACCTCTTAAATAAGTCAGACTAACATTTATAGATGAGTGTCCCATAGCTTTCTGTAGCTTGGTTATACTTCCTGTCCTTTTAAAGATATCTATAGCTCCAGAGTGCCGAAAAGAATAAAGTGTTTGGTCTAGTTCAATAAGCTTAGAAACCCTCTTAAAACGACTCCAAAGTGTTTTAAAATAGTCTGGATTGGGTGGTTTATTGGAGTTAGTGAAGATATTGTGATTTGACTCTCCTTTAACCAGTATATCTCTTATGTAAGACGGTACTGGAACGATTCTATTCCTTCCAGATTTGTTCCTGCCTCCTGATAATTTTATGTAGCTGAGTTCGCTCGTAAAATCTCCCCAGGTTAGCTCTCGTATCTCGCGATGAGGTCTTAATAAGCATCCATATGTTAGAAGGCAGCAGAGGTGTAGATTACTATTGTATTGCTTTATTTCATTTATAACCTCAGATATATTATCAATAGGTTTATTCAACTTACTGAGCGGCTTATGGAGCTTGACCGCGCTCGTTAATTTA
>JADHMO010000024.1 GCA_016779995.1 Flavobacteriales bacterium | reverse complement strand
AAAATAAACAAGAAGCCATCACACTTTGCTATATGTTTTTGAACAGAATGGGCGTCAAACTTGTTTTATTCTTACTAGATTTCTGAAAAACCCTTGTGGGCGCTACAGGATTTGAACCTGTGACTTCTTCCTTGTAAGGGAAGCGCTTGTTAAAATCTTTAAAGATTCCAATATAAAATTGTATTAAATATAACTTATTTCATCAATAAGGTGACTTTTTAGTGACAATTAAATAGTATATTTTTATGGATGCAATTTTATCAATACTTGGTTTTGGCTTAATATTGTTTTTCTTTGCAAGTCTTCAAGGTGATAAGAATTCGTATAGAACACAAGCAGTTGGTAGTTTGGGAGTTTTTTTCACTATGTTGTTCGGTGGATTAATAATTATTTTTATTTACATTGCATTAAATTAAACAAAAATAATTATTAATTAAATTATTCCTCTTCAGAATTTGCCCAGGGGTTACGGCTAGTAGGGTTGTTGGTATAAAAATTTCTTGTCCAAGCAGCAGACCCAACAGAAGGATTCGTCATTTCTTGATTATTTAAATGTTTTTCAATCATTCTTTGTTGTTTTAATAACTCCTTGCTTCTAAGATTCCAAAACAATGGAATTCCTATAAAAAATACTGATAACCCAATTCCAACCATTTCAAATCCAAAAATTAAAATTGCTGCAAGCGGCAGTGATAATGCAAATAGTCTGTGATATAGCCCAACTTTCCAGCCGAAATTATCAAATTTATTCCAGTATCCATCTTTTAAGCCATCATTTTCAAACATATATCTACCTTATCAAAAGCTCCACTCGGGTTCAAAAACAGAGTTAAGATAAGTTCTTTCGCTATAACTCTTCAAAATATTTGAATACTTACCATTCTTTTCAATCACATCTGCAATGTAATGCCAAGGCAACAAGATTAGTTCAGAACCTTCAGAAAAACTGCTTACTTCGTATTCCCAAAATTGAATAAAAATTCCAAATTGTGAAACAGCAACTGCACTGCAACACTCAGTCAGTTCTTCTAATGTTGGAAAAGGTTTAGCAAACTTTAAAAAACTAGTGCATTCATCTGATGTCAATACTGCACAGAGCTGGTTTTGCATTGCAGATTCTAATATCTCTATGTAATCATCATTTGAAGTATCAAATAATTGCACAACATTTAAGTCTGAGCAATCTTCAGTAAAAATATTTATTGATTCAGTGTAGGAAATAAAATGTGCTGCTCCAAAACTATATGTTTCGTTTGAAATAAGTATTGATATAACCTCATCTGATATTTCAATAATGTCATATTTTATAGTCAAGTATTCAGCAAAACCGCCCCAGTCTTCTTCAGCCTCTTCGGGTGTAGTTAAATCTAAAATTGATTTTTTTTCTTCAACCAATCTCTCAACTATTGTGTTTATTTTTGTATTTACAACATCTGAACAGGCAATATCTTCATTTATCACTGGAATTCTTATGTCGTAATAGAAATCTTCAGAATATTCGTGTTGTGGCTCTACCTTTTTTTGTTCGAATGTATCAAAATTTGAATAAACCAAAGGAACATTTTGATACATAGACCTTCTCAATACTCCACGATATCTAATAGTTTCAATCTCTTCTTTCTTAGGCTCTTCAAGAGTTACTTCTTTTATTGTCGTGGTAGTTGTAGTTTCTTCTTCGACTTGAACAACATCTGAAACTGTTTCACTAGACCCACCGCAGGCCATAAGAACAATCACTAAAACAATTAAATATCTTTTCATTGTTCTAATGATAAACAAAAGCTCTGTCAAAAATTGTCATTTCATATGTCAATATCGTCGCGTTATTATCTTACAAATTTCAAAATAAGACCGATAAAAGTTAGATATTTCATCTAATTTGTTAAATAGTTTTGCGACGCTATAAGCAATTCACTATCACTAATGGATATAGTTATTGGATATAGTTAGATTGACATTTCATACAGATTTATCATCATTTTTATCCACTTTTAACTCTTTTGCTAGCTCAATATCCTTAATAAAACGTTCTAAATCTTCTATCTTTGGGTTTTTGTCATATATATTCTTATACATAACCCCGAGTTCCTCTTCGTCAAACCTAAGTTCATCTAAATGCTCTATACAGTAATCCATATAGATACCTTTTTTTATAGTGCTTCGATTACAGAGCTCAAGACAATTGCACTTTTTAGTTTCTGAAGGAAAACCGTATATGTTTGAATTGTCATAACGATGAATCACTTTTAAATGACCCAATTCTTTTAATTTTTGAATATGTCGTGATACCGTTTCTTTTTGGAATCCAGTTTCAAAAGCTAAAATATCTAGTCCGGGAAAACAACCTAAAGGGTCGTCGTTATTCCTATGTCCTCTAATTGTTATGTAAGTAAATAACATACCCGGCTTTACATTTCTGTCGTGTCTTACGATAAGTGGGACTTGAACAAATCCATTTTCTAATTGCATACGTCATCTTTCCGTTAAGAAAGAAGACGGATTCCCACCGTTAAATAGAGCTAATAGCTTAGTGTTGTGTTGTGCCTCGTTCGGCTTTACTTGCAGTGTTTCAGCAAGCCATTATTTTCTTCTTTGCCATTACTTAGGGTGAATTATAAATCTAAACCATTTATATAGGTTTGTTTTTGAGTGAAATGTCATATGACAGTTCTATATTTACTATATGGCAGCAATAAGGGAACACCCTACTACTAAAAGACCATCTGTTTACTGGTATGAGCCTAATGGCAGAAAGAGACAGAAAACATTCCAAAATAAGTCTGATGCGGTAAAGTTTAAAAAAATTATTGAAGCAGAGCTATTAACTAATAGATATACAAGTCCTTTTGCAGGACAAACATTAATTCAAGATTGGTTGGAAACTATAGGATATTCAAAACAATCCAATAGGGAGTCAACAAAAATACAACATAAGTTGATGTATCAGAAGTTAATTGTTCCATATTTTGGTTCCAAAAAATTAGATGCGGTTAGACCAACTGATATAGTTGACTTTTTATTCCATTTACAGAAGCTAGATTATTCCTCTGAAACGCAGAGAAAAGTATTGAACTTACTTTCAAGAATATTTAATACTGCTATTGAAGAGGAAATGATTGTAAAAAACCCCTGTAAGACATCCCTTGTTCGCTCAAGCGTGTCTCCACCCGAATATAAAGAACAGAGGTTTCTTACAAAAGATGAATTGAATTGGCTTTCTGACTGCATTAACCCTCAATACAAAGAGCTTATTTTGTTTGCGGGACTTACAGGACTAAGAAAAGGCGAGTTGTTTGCTTTAGAAACATCAGATATTACTGATAATAAGATAAAGATTACAAAATCTCTTACTTTGATAAATGGTAAAGCTGAGATTACCCACCCAAAAACAAAAAGAAGCATTAGAACAATTGATATACCTACTGAGTTATTGAATTATTTTTTAAATCTCAAAGAGGGTCCTGTGTTTCCGAGCATTAAAGAGAGCAGGATGCAGGCTGGTAATTTTAGAAATAGATACTTTCAGCCAGCAGTTAAAGCATCAATTGGAGAACCTTTTAGGTTTCACGACTTAAGGCATACAGCAGTAGCTCTCGCAATTAAAGACAACAAACATCCATTTGAGATTTCTAAAATGTTAGGACACACGAGTATTAAAACTACATTTGATGTTTACGGACACTTATTTAATTAAATTATTTCTGCAATGACCTCAGCATCAAATTCAAGATAACAACCTTGCCACCCAGCTCTTCGTGCATTTGGTCCAAGTGGTTTTCGCGGTATAACATTCTCAGCTCTAATATTCTTAGCCTCAATTAATTTGATATCTAAAACAGTATGATGTTCTTTATCATATTGAACTAACATCAAATCCCACTCAACTTCACTGTTTATTGAGTTCAGTGTTGTGGTGTATTCAGCTCCTAAGATTTTTAGTTTGTTGTTTCTATTAATTGAAAAGGGTTTTGCACTTGATTTTATTTGAATATTTCTTCCACACTGATTGCATATACAGTCAATAGACTTCTGATTTGCCGGTTGTGTAATTAGTTTCCCACCACAATTACAAGGGATATTGTTTTCCACCCACAGTTCAATTACCTCACCATAAATTCTTGAATTGCTTTTCCACTCACTATTTATTTGAAGCATTTCATTTTCAAATGAGTTATTCATTATTTAATATATTTTCCTCAATGTATTTTTTATGTATCCAAAAACTTTGTTTTTTAACATCAACACCATAATGAGTAGGGTATTTATCATTACTATCACGACCGTGAGGTCTTACGTGAACAAAATAAGATTCTTTAGTTTTAGGTAAGTTATCAGCTTGCTTATCAAGAATTAATTGCTTGGTTTTCTCCCATATGCGTTTTGCTTCTAAAACTTCTTTTGGAGGCGCATTCCAAAATGTAATTTTTTTTAAATAAAACTTATCATTTATATTCTCCCAAAATACAAACATAAATTTTGACTCAATAATCTGATGGAAGTCTGATTCCTCCCACTCCTGCTGAACAAGCTCATCGTATTTCATATATGGAAATGAGATATTTTCTTTAAGCTTTCCATCAAATACTCTGCAGGTTTTGTGAATCAACTCAAGGCTTTCAAAGATGTTCTCCGAATACTCATCTAGAAGTATTTTCTCGACTAGCTTTTTTGATACTTTGGAAATAAAGTTTTTTTGTGTGCTTTTTTCAATCCCAAGCATTGCAATAGTATCTTCAAGTGATATATCTTTAAACTCTTCTAATTTTTTCAATAAAAACTCTTGTGGAGCAACAATTTGTTCAACAGGTTTCTCTTCTTCTACTTTGACTTTATCTTGAATAAAAAACTCATCTTTTTTAAGAAGTGTTGTTACGAAGGCTGGTTTTAAAGCGAATCTTCTAGGGTGCGCAAGTTCATCTGAAAAAGGTTGAGCTACATATTTTTGGTTTTTACCACCTGTTGTTGCTGCCTCAAGAAACAGTGTGTCTCCACCGGATATTTCGTGAGCTTTACCATTAGCAACCTTATTTTTAACAAGATTCCAGTCATCTCTAATTTGAGCAATCTCAGAATTTGTATATTGAACAATATTTACATTGCTAACTTTGTAATTTCTAGGGTCCTCATTTTTTTTATAAACGTGAAATACTAATAAAGGCATTTTTAACTTTTCCCAAACGTGACTTGATTCAAATGATTCATTAATAATGTTTGAGAAATTAATTATGCCAATAGCTAGTCTTTCTTTTGCTCTAAATCCTTTCGACGTTTCCACAATTGCACCGGACTTTAGTTCCACATCTACATAACCAAAATCCGGTTCCGGATTGTTATTTGGGTTAAACCCAAAATAGAATTTCTCTAAATAGTGTCCAAAATTACCTTTACCTGCATAACTTTTTTCTAAAATATCTGAATGACATTTATCAGCTAATGTGTGACCTTTTAAGTCTTTTGCATAATCAAAAATTGACGAGATAGAGTATGGGTCGTATTTTTCGGGTGAGTAATATTCGTTAAAATCCACTATTGATTAAAACGATACAGAGTTTCTCCAATCTTTTCAACTACACCTACAACCAAGGCATTTCCCATTAAAAACCCTCTTTTTGAGTTTGTTACACCTTCAAATTCTGTGTGATTATCGGGGAACATATTCAATCTCTCCAGCTCTAAAGGCGTAAGTCTTCTTAACCCATCTTTAGTTTGAATAGCGTGTCTAAATCTTGATGGACTTTTACCTCCCTCTGAAGTGATAATTGTTCGAGATGGTTGGTCTACATCGTCGGGAAACACCATAGAGCCTTCAGCATACTTATAGACATAACCGTCAGCTGATACACGTTCTTCACTTTTTGCACCTTTTAAGTATTTCCATTGTGGAAGTTCAGACTTGGGAATGAAGAACTCTTCATCGACTTTACCCTTTTCAAGAATTGACTTTAGGGGAGTAGGCTTTCCTTTATAAACTGGGAAAGTTTTTAAGGTTGTTACCTCTCCATCTATCATCATCCCAGTGTTTTCAAATAGTGACTTCTTGCCACCAACATTGAAATTATTTGAAATATCAACCAAGTCATTATCTAGAACAAATTCAGAGACTTCACTATCTTGTTCTGCTTTAAAAGTATTTTGAATAACTCCGTCTTTTAATAACCAATCTATTGGAGCGCTTTTCTTTAATTGTTTATACACTTTAGAGTCTTTTTTATAGCCTAGAAAGAACACCCTTCTTCTTCTTTGTGGCATTCCATAATCTGCCGCATTAATAACTCTCCACTCAACTGCATAACCCAAGTCATTTAAAGACTGTAGCATTACTGCAAAGTCTCGACCTCTTTGGCTTGATGGTGATTTCAGCAATCTATCTACATTTTCTAAAAATAGAAATGTAGGTTTATCTTTTATTTCACTCAAAATTCTATGAATAGACCACCAAAGAACACCTTTTTTACCAATAAGTCCTTTGGAGTTCTTAAGAGTTGTGGCAACTGAGTAATCTTGGCAGGGAAATCCACCACAAAGCATGTCGTGTTTAGGTATTTCACTTGTTGGAACAGTCTCTATATCTTCACTTGAATGACCATTAGGTCCAAATCTGTCTTCATATATAAGTGATGCGTGCTGAGTTTTTGTTTGAGGTTCCCATTGATTACTCCAAACAACCTCGTATTTGTTATGTTCTTCTAGACCTAATCTAAAACCACCAACACCAGCGAAGAGTTCAACAACTTTTAATTTTTTCCCAGCCATTAAATTAACTATAGAGATTTATTGTGACAATACTGAGCTGTTTACTAATTGAAAAATCTTAATTATTTGGTGATAATTAGCTTATGAATCTAGAAAAATGGTCAAAAATTGAAACAACAAATTTCAAGAGACATATTAAAAAATATTTTTATGTAAAAAGGATATATTTAGAATATGATTTTGGATATAAGGGATTAAAAGTATTTTTTACAGATAAAGGTATTTTTGGTGCGTTTAGTAGCCGACTTCGATTTTCAAAACACCACAAGGAGAACAGACTGGGCTGTGTATGCAACTCCTCAAGAATTATGTGGGAAGAAATAAATAGTATCAAATTTACAAACAATTCATTAGACTTGGGCGCTATCGGAGCTGACAATGCAATTCAAAACAATAAAGAAAAGTTTGAAATAGCAGAAATTAAATATCATAAAGAATTTCAAGACATTGTTGAATATAAACAAAACGCGTGGGGAGCTCTTGCTGGAAATAGTTTTTCAAAAATTCATTTAAAACTTCCACTTCCTTTAAATATTCAAGAAATAGATTATGCGAAAAGTTTATTTAAAGACTTTAAATAGAAAATAATGAAAAATTTTGAATTCAGAAGTGACATAGATGCAAAAAGTGCATTAACAAAATACTTATCAAAAAAAGGGTATAACAAAATTGAGGTTGTATCTAGTCCTTCAGATATTATTGCTTTTAAAGATAACAAAAAATATTATTTTGAAGTTAAAAAGACATCTAGAACCGATAAATATTTTGGTGCAGCGACAACAACAGAATGGAAAGCTGCATTAGAAAACCCCGAAACATACTTCTTTGTAGTTTGTATTAAAGGAAATGATGATTGGAAGTTTAATTTCTACACTCCACAAGAATTCCTAAAGTATTCAACTATTCCTCCCTTTAAAGTTTATTTTTCAGTTCCGCTCTCAAAAGAAGAAGAGTCAAAGCCAATTA
>JADHMO010000023.1 GCA_016779995.1 Flavobacteriales bacterium | reverse complement strand
GTGTTATTTAGTAAGTATCGAATTTCTGGATTTCGCTGTATTCTACTATCGTCATACGCCCATATGCTTCCTATTTCTCCATCTATAATGTCTACAAGAAGTCTTTGAAACTCGGGACGGTCGTCAATAGTTCCGCTTATTCCCTCATCAATATACAGTTCATAATCGAATTTATTGCATACACAGAATTCTTTGCCCAGTTCAGACTGGTCTTCAATACTCTTGTCCTTATCTCCTTTATCCTTTGAGATTCTACAATAGATTCCTACTTTCATATGCTTTCATCTTACTCATCAAATATATGATTTAAACATGTTGAGGCTACAGAGCAATGCATATGTTTATCACTACCTCATCGTTAATAGCACTACAGATGTTACTCTATTAATGATGTGGTAATTCAACTTAGCTGGCTACAGCCCTTGACTGACAGTCAAGAGGGTGGCAAGTTAAATACCCCTAACAAATCTTACATTGCGAGGCTCATAATTAATCGAATTAGTATTCTGCTAAGTAAGGTACTTCACCTTGTGCAATCTTTTTTAATGTAACAAAGTCCCCATCGTCATTGAATTCAGTATATTCCAAGGTAGTAAAATTACCTTTTGAATAATAATTAACACAGTCATTATTAATACAATGTTCTTTACTCAGCTTTGTTCTCTTGCCGTATCTAATGGAACTTATTGTTTCAGTGTATTTATTAAAAGTCATTCTTTTACCTATCATTTTCCTCAATTTGTTTGAGGGGTCTAATTGTAATTGAGAATTATAACCCTTAATAACATTGGTAATAATATCTGTCTTTTTATCCTTCACCACCGTTATATCACCATCCCTAAAGTAAGCGACCCATGTTTTCCCATCTGTTCCTGAAAGTGTTTCTGGCGAACCATTTTTTTGGATAAAATCCAAAGACCATGGTGCTATAAATTTTTTTCCAGACAATTCCTTTCTGAGCTTTTCTGTTGCTCTGTAATTATCTCCAACTTTTTCTCTATCAACGCTATCTTTTATAGCTTTTTCAATTTTAGCCCTTTTATTATTTTCAATAGCTCTTTCTATTTGTTTTCGGTTCTCAGCTTCTTTTACACCTTCACCACAAGAAGACAAACAGCTTAGAACCACTAATATTCCTAAAAATCGTTTCATAAAATACATTTTTTTTAAAGTTAATAAAAGAACTCCTCACCGCTTAAGGTTTCCCAACATTTCCACCCCCTCACCAAAAACGGGCGAATGGGTGAGAGATACCCGTATGGGCGCAGACACTATGTGGGGTGATTGGTGTGACTTAGATGGACAGGTTTCTGGTGAGTCACACATATTAACCGATACGTTAAGAGCAAAATATAAATGTAAATAATAAAAAAGCCACTCGTTAAAGTGGCTAATAGTATTATTATTTACTTAATAAGTGGAGCTAGTTTTGACTTTATTTCGTCAAATTCAGCTTGTGTAATAAGCCCGAGGTCTAGTTTATCTTTTGCTCTTTTCAATTCAGCGAGAGCTTCGTCACTACTCATAGGTGCATTCGGGTTAACTAACTCACCATTTTCAAGAGACAAACTACTTGCTACTATAGTTTTCATACTCTTAAGTGCTGCTGTCGATTTTGAATTAGTCAACTCTAGTTGAAAACTTAATTGACCCTGAAATCTCATACATTTTATTTTACTCAATATGTATGTATTGCCTTTGAAAGCTGTAGAAGCTCTAGTAGGCGGTGCACCTGCCACTGCAGCGGTAGTGAGTCCATTTATTGTTCCTATAAATATAGTTTCATAACTGTTCGAAAGCTTACTAGCAGAAGTACCTAACTTTAATTCATCCCCTATAATTATAGCAGAGCCATCAGCCAAAGTCAGACTATTTTCAATAAAGAAGCTCATTTTGTAACTGTTCTTTACTTCATCAAACGGAGTTGACATATCGAAATTATCAACTGTTTTCAGTTTTTGTCCCAAACTTGTCAGACTCAGCATCAGAGTCATGACTAAAATAATTGTTTTCATAATTGTTAATTTATTGAGCCTCCAAAGTAAGAAATAATAGTTTAATTGGCTAGCCCCTTTTTAATGTTTTGAATTGTTTATATATTTCGAAAAAAAGCCATGTTTAAAAAAAGTGAATTTACTAAGGGTTTAATTGGGCTCGACTACGAGGCGTTCTTAGACCATTGCGAGGGCGGTAAAGAGTCTTCTATTGCTGTTAGAGAAGCAAGACTAATTCCTCTCTTAAAAACAGGAGATGAAGGCGCCCTCACATCTATTTTTCTTAGTTCACTTCGATTGATAAAGGAATATCGTGACTCTATATTTAAAGAAATCAAATTGCCTCGGGGTGGAAAGGCATATTACTTTTCGGAAGTTACCTTTAAGCACGTCGATGCTTCATGTCGTATCGATGGTTTAATAATTGTCGTTGTTAATAAAAAAATAAAAGATGCAGTTGGTTTTGAAATGAAAAACAAAAACAACCCATTAGAGAAAGGTCAAATAGAAAAATACATTTCAGTTCTCAAAAAAATTGGAGTTTCTAAAATGGTAACAGTTTCAAATGACTTCGTTTCGGATTCTAGCCAATCACCTATAAAGCTTGATAAATCCATCTCAAAGAACTTTGACCTATTCCACTTCTCATGGACATACCTTATGACAAAGGGGCAAATTCTGCTTTTCAAAAATGAAACCAATATTGAGGATGAAGACCAAGTAGAGATAATGAAAGAAGTACTTCACTATATCGATGCTCCAGCGTCAGGCGTAAGCGGCTATCATAAAATGAAAGATGGCTGGAATAAGACTGTTGGGATGATAACAGATAGACGACCTCTAAAAATTGAATCAGACGAGGTTGTTCAAGCAATTGAAAGCTGGCATGAGGAGGAAAGAGATATGGCATTACTTCTTTCCAGAGAACTCGGAGTATTTGTAAAATCAACTCCAAGACTAGCTACAAGTATAACAGAAGATGCTAAAAGATTAAAATCGAACTTTGAATTATTTGGTAATCTCAGTATTAAAAATTCAGTTTCGGATATTAAAATAAGGCTTGATTTTGAAGTTAAAACAGTTTCAATGTCTGTTAAAGTGATTCCGCCACAAGATAAAGGAACCAAAGCAAGAATTACTTGGATAACCAAGCAACTGGAAAATGCAAAAAAGAAGAATGAAGAGGTTTTCAATCAAATCTCTAACGACTTACTTCTAGAGGTAGATGTGAAACATGCTAGACAGCACATTAGGGTTCCTCTGACAGCAATAGATTCTATTCTTGATGAAACAAATGGACGCGAAATTCAAGCATTTAACGTGGTGTTAATGTCGAAGTTTAAAGCGAAATTCGAGTCTAATAAGGGGTTCATAGTCGAAATAGAAAAAATGGTTCTAGAATACTATGCGGGTATAGTCCAGTACCTCACAAATTGGAATCGGCCTGCTCCAAAACTCTAATCCATCTTAAACAAATAAGTTGGTACTAAACCTTAAACTTTCTCGTTATCGGTTTATTCGTGTTTCAGTAGTTCGTATTTACCAATCTGGATATTTATCTAAAAATTCTTCAAGGGTAATTTTTTGTTTACCAACATTGGTTTGCTCCTCAATCCAATTGTAATATTGTTGATAATTTCTGAATTTATAAATAACAATAAGTGCCAAAAATATTAACCAAAGACTAATAACATACATCGAATCTAAATTTGTAAGAGCATTTGGAGGTTTAACCCCTGTTAAGGATTCACACCCTACAACTATCATTGCAAGGAAAAATGGCACGAATACAGCGATATATATTGATTTTAAGAGTATGTTGAGTCCAGTCTTAATATATTCAAGAGATTTCCTTCCAAAGCCCATTTGAGAAAATGGCTTATGCCCCATTGATATATCTCCTTGACATTTATCGCAAATAACTAGTGGAATTCCAACACTCGTATGAAAGGACTCTATTCCCTTTTTAGAGTAACCTGATAAGGTTTTATTGCAATTCGGACAAGAATATTTTTTTAATAATGACATGTTTTATTTACGGTTTATTACCACATTTTAATATAAACTTCCAACTAGAAATTGTGTTGAGAAAAGGCACCTCGAAACTGTAATCGAAATTTTGTTGTTCTTTTTTATGGTAATGGTGTTTGAGTGATGAACAAGTCTCCAGTCCCGTTAGCTTCTTTGAATAATACATCATCAAGATAGATTTTAATTGAATAGTTACTAATTGTTGTAATTTGGCCATCCAATGCCAATCCTACATACTGACCTGTACATGCTTCGAATTCGTAATTCCAATCTGAATTAGCGGCGTTGTTATAAGAGTCTAATCCTCCTGTGGAATTTACAACATTGAATAGATTATAGTCTTCAGTTCCTGTAGCTTCATATCTCACAGTGTAACAATTTACTACAGGCTCTTCTACAGTTGGTTGACAGTCACAAGGTTCGCAAGCACTTAATAATGGCAAAACCAACAAGAACGCAATTAGATATTTCATAGTATAATTTTTCTCTAATATAATTACTTTACTTCTGTTTAAATAATCTCAAGTTATGTAACTATTATATGTTGATTAGTTGAATTAAATATTACTATATGTATATAAAATGAGCAACTCAAAAAAACTGATTTTTCAATACCAACACAAAATCAAGAAGAAAATATGCTGGACGTCACAAATCTTTAAAAATGGGGATACCTATTTACATCAGACCTCCATGGGGGTTCTTGCTGCTAAAGCGTTTATAGAATCGAATCCCAAGTTCGATTCATCAAGCTTTAAAAGCAGAGAAGACTCCTTCAATTTTTTTACGGAATTCAATAAATATTGGAGCTCAAAAAAAAATAAACTATTATCAATCACCAACCTTTTAGATTTGGAAGAAAATGACATGAAAGAACGATGGGAGAAAATACATAAACTGAAGTTTGTAACCAGTGAAGGTATTAATCATGCGGGCTTTCAGCATGACTGGGGTATCATTCTTGAGCTGATGCAGGAGAAAATTCTTAACGATAACCCTAACGAGCTATTAACAATAAATCAAACAAGGTTTGAAGAATTGCTCCAAGATTTAAACTTGCCTGAGGCGTGGGACGCTTATTTGGATTTATATGACGAGTTAAAGGCAAAGGCATATGTGTTTACCGAAGCCATAGAAGATAATATGACTCTCGGAGTAATTCGAAACCCTCATGATTTTACTCTAAAAATGATGATTGTTGTTCAACGGAGTGAAAGGAGTGAGTGTTTCAATAATTAACATTTTCATTAAAACATGAAAATAGTTCGAGCTTTTTTTTAACTATTTATTCGAAATAGTCAACAAATAAGAAACAACACTTTCGTTTTTTTTAAAATGGCCTACAATTGTAACCAAGGTAATTGATGTTAGAATCAGTCTAGGCCTTTTATATACTTGAACGATGAAAAAAAATATACTAAACAAAAAAAACTGTGGTACGCTACCCATTTACTATAACCTCAAACAAATTGCCCAAATTACTGGGCTTCATTACCAAGTTGTCAGGGCTAGAAATAAAAAGCTTAAAAATGGCAAGTATCAAAAATCAGATTTGATTGTGAAAATCCGTGGGACTTATAGAGTCGATTATTCTATTGTAGATGAATACATGCCAAAACGTAAAAACAAGAACAGAAAAACGCAACCTCTTATCAATTTTGAGATAAAAAGTTTTACAACCATTAACCCAAGTTCGAAATATAAAAGTAGAGCAATATTCGATGATTTCATGGGCAGGTTAAAAAAGGAATTTCCTGAAAATAATTTTATTTATGGAGTCGAAGATGATGACCACACAAAAGGTTCCAATATGCATATACATATTGGAACTGATGTAGAAAACCTGAATCTTAATAGAATATATAATTTGGTTGATACATATTTTGGGGTCTATATTAATGACCCCAAGTCTAGAATTATGGTGAAATGCGAAACAGATGTTCCCACGTACAAAACATATAAGTATATCATTAAGAAAGACCTTTTTTCAGGGAGACAAATAATTAGGAAGGGTGAAAAACAATTCTATGAGAAATCTTTATGTCCAATTTAGTTCTGGAATAATGCCGATTGCTGGCCTTCATTTTTACGATACCCAAATAAATTCAACCTATCCTAATCTGATGATGTTTCTTAAATTTTGGAACAAAGAAACCTTGTTCATGGATTCAGAACTGATTATGTTAAGTTTCCAGTTTAATAAGTTGCAGATGTCGTACACTTTAAAATCTATCGAATATACAGAGGCATTAGAGTATCACGGCATAAAAAATGACAAATTGATATCTTTCCTAAGCACTCTGAATAACTATAATGAGATGAGTATAGATTTTGTGTGGAATGAGTTTAGAAAATCATTGTTTTTTAATCCTGATGACTTATTAGAGTTCTATAAAGAAAACAGCCACCATGATGTCGCTGATTTGAAAGAAATCAAAAAAAGCTACGCAGAAAACATAATTTTCAGATATTCTAACTAAATATGCTCCTCAGACTCTACAGACCACATTTATAATTGTTTCGTAAAACTCCTTCAATCACTACTCTATTATAAAAACCAACGCTCCAGAGCCCTGAACGGGATAGCTGAGCTACCAGATGAAGATTATGAAATAAAAATAGGTATACAATAAAACTACAATATTTTCGTAGAAACTGTTAAAATAGGCGCTAAAAAAAGGGCTAATTTCGTATTAAAAATTAGCCCCTAAAAGTACGCCTATCCGATATTTGGTCGGATGTCCACGAAATTTTTTCCCAATTTTTTTTTGCCAAATTATTGAACCAACGAAAAAATTCAAATTCTTTTGATTAAGCAACTTTTAAATTACTATATGTAAATAGCACTTTTAGAGTATACCTGTGATTGATACCGTCTGTATATGCAGTGCTCACAGTTATCACTTTAAATTACGTTGATAAAATCACAATTTTGATGATAAACTTCACCACGGTAAATCTATTACGTTGTCGTCTAGTACATTCATAATAAATAAAAGAAAATATGAGAGTTTTATATACGAGAGTGAGTACAATTGAGCAGAAATCCGATAGACAAAGAATAAATGAGACTGATTATGATTTAGTTCTTGAAGATAAATGTTCTGGTAGCATTCCTTTATTCGAAAGAGAAGGGGGTAAACAATTAATTAATTTGATTAACAAGGACATAGATTTTACCCTTAATGTTTGGTCGATTGATAGACTAGGAAGAGATTTAAGAGATATTATGAATAGTCTACATTTTTTCAATGAAAATTCAATTTGTGTTTACTTCATTTCACAAGGCTTACGAACTCTTGATGATAATGGAAACGAGAATTCTATTTCTAAGTTGGTTATCAGTATACTCGGAATTGTCGGTGAAATGGGTCGTAAACAAATTTTAGAGAATCAACGTCAGGGAATTGAATTAAGAAAATCTCGTGGTCTGTACTACGGAAGAATGAAAGGAACAACAGAAGACAATCTTACTTTTTTGAGTAAACCTGTTAATAAGAAAGTACTTCAATTACTTAAAAAAGGCTATACGGGAAAAGAAATTAGTAAAATTGTTGGTGTTTCACAAACTACCGTTACGAAAGTTAAAAAAGTAGGTCTTAACTAACCTAATATCTTTCGAATCAAGGTACTATTAGTTTTATGCTCCAATTCTTTAAAAAACTTTCTGTATTTGACTTTTCCATAATGGTCTTCTAAATCCTCAGTAGTCCAGAAATTGATGTCACCATATGGAACCAATGTAGTGTAGTCTGTCCAAAAATCGCCATCATTTCCTATCCTAAATGGTGATTCTTCAAAGAAATATTCTGTGCTAGGTACGAACTTATAGTCGAAGTAAATATCATCTAACACTTTGTCATATTTAACATTCAACCAAGTATCTAAATCCAACCCATAATGATTAGTGTAGACCTCTACTATATTATTTATAGTATAAATTACTTCAATAAGATAATACCGAATAGTATCGCCATCAATTTCATTCTCAACCCAATGAATCTTAACAGATTCAATAAATTTTTCCACTAATGTTTTTCTTTCCAAAAATGATAGTTTTTTAAAATATTCTGAGCTTCTTTGTAAGTCTTGGATTTCATTAGAATTAACATTATTTATCTTCTGCTTAATATTGGATATCAAGCCATTTGTTTCTGTAATCTGAAGTCTAAACTCTGAAATTTTCTTTCTTACTTCTTCAATCTCCATAATACCTTCACTTACAAGATTCAGAACCCTATCCTTTTTTAGTTGTAATTCTTTGTATTCACTATTAGCATCGGTTAATTCTTGATTATACTGTTCCAACTTGCCAACAGAACCTATGTCCTCAACAAGTGCTTTAAATGTTCTCTCATCTTGGAACAACACCCTCCAAACAAAGAATTCAATTTTATCGATGTTCACACTACGATTGCCACAGTTCTCATTTTTAACCCTTTTACTCATACAATAGTAAAAGTGGTCTTTCTTATTCTCTCTAGTCTTACCATTGTAGTTTCGTCCGCATCTCCCGCACTTTATTACGTTGTTTAGTAAGTATTTATACTTTTTTGTTCCTCCGCTTCGATTATTGTTTTTGTTTTTGTTTTTAAGGTTATAATTAACCTCCTCCCAGAAGTCAAGTTCAAAAAGCTTTGGGACTTCAATAGCGAAATCACCTATTTTTTTAGTGCCATAAAACATTGTGTTATTGAGTATTCCTCTAATCGTATTCCCAGACCATTTAACTTGTTTCTTTGGTAATTTTTTAATCTTATCAGCACCTTTGGACTTGTTTAATCGAATTTCTCCATCATACTGATTATATCTAGTTGCAATTCCTTCATTATTTAATAAATCAGCAATTTTACCCGTTCCTATTCCACTTAGTGAAAGCTCATAAATTCGCTTAACAACTATTTTCTCGTTGTCGTTTAATTGGTAGTAGCCTTCGCCATCATAATTGTATCCGTATGGAGGCATGCCCCAACCTTTTCCACCTAATGCACGTCTACGAAGAACACTTTTAATCTTAATACTGGTTATTGTGACAAAGTATTTATTAAACTCTGCCATTATACCTCCCATTAATTCGGATTCTGGATTGTACAAATCAACCTTACCATTAACATGAGTATAGTAGTCAATCTTATATTGTCTTAATGTGTTATTTAGTAAGTATCGAATTTCTGGATTTCGCTGTATTCTACTATCGTCATACGCCCATATGCTTCCTATTTCTCCATCTATAATGTCTACAAGAAGTCTTTGAAACTCGGGACGGTCGTCAATAGTTCCGCTTA
>JADHMO010000022.1 GCA_016779995.1 Flavobacteriales bacterium | reverse complement strand
AATACATTGGTGAAAATGTGTTGGCGTATGCTCCCATACCTGGAGATTACAAAGGCTGTGTGGACCTCCAAGAAACTACTGGCGGAAAAGCCTGGTCTTTATAACGTCCTAAGGTATTCAGTAATAGCACGTGCCTCCTCCTCAGAAAGATTCTGATTGAGCATCAGAACGGGTGTTAACTGTTCTTGAATTTACATATATTTTTTAAAGCCTGTAAGCTACTGTTTATGGGCTTTCTTATTTTTTACAGTCAGATTCTTGTATATAAATGTATATTTATAATATGCAAATATGTAAATTTGTATGCAAATAAAGACGTAAGTGAGATTTAAGTACACGATAGTTTTAGACAAGCGCAGAAAACTGCAAAGTGGAAAATATCCTATCAAGGTAAACATCCACTCTTACGCTGATAATAAAAATCACTACTTATCAATCCAACCATTATTTACTGCAAGAGGCAAAATAGAGATTAGCTGTGAGAACCAAAAGGAGTTTGATAGCGTTTGGACTAATAGACACAAGAAAGACAGTTTTGGGAATGTAATCGGAGAGACAACAGTCTACGGGAACAAGTTAGAATTAAGAAACGCCTTAAAAATTCAGAATGACAGACTCACAGTTTTGATGGAGGATAATTCTTTAAAATCTCTTGCAAAAGTTAAGGATTGGATAAAAAATTGGGATGCCAAAGAAGATGAAGTTGAAACTATAATATCTAATCTATGGGTTGCCTTTGATGATTATATTAAAAAATTAAATGAGGACCATAGGTATAAGTACGCCACCTCTATGGGCAGTACAATTAAGAAACTTACTGAGTTTGTTGAAATAGAGTCTAACTTACAAAAACTAAGGATTTATGGGGATGTAATTGACCTTTCAATAACAGATATAGATGTTGATTTTATGAATGCCTTTGAGGCGTTTATGTTTAAACAGGGTCGTTCAAAATCAACCATAGGAGTTTACGCAAGAAATATTAGAACCATTTGGAATAAAGTTTATGAAAGCCATCCTAAATATCCTTTTGGAAAAGGCGGTTATGTTATTCCTGAGGGCGCAAGAAAAAATCAAGGTTTATCCAAAGCTGACGTAAAAAAAATAGTTGATTTTAGTAGCGAAAATGAGTATCTCCAAACAGCAAGAGACTATTTCTTATTCTGCTTTTTTAACGGAGGGATGAACATCAAAGATGTACTGCATTTAAAAAAGGGGCAGAAAGAGTTTAAGAGGCTAAAGAGCATTAGAACCGCAAAAAAAGAGGTGATTATTCCTTTGGTATTTAATAAAATAACTAATGACATTATTAATAGGCGAACAGGAAAGGGGTCTTATCTATTTGACGTCATAAAAGATGGGGATGATGCAAAAACAATGCAAAATAAAGTAGATGCTCTAAACAAATATTTAAGACCGCAGTTGCATAAGCTAAGCGACTTACTTGAGTTGGAGTATAAGATTACCGCTAATTGGTCAAGACACTCTAATACCACAATTTTATTTGAAGAGGGCATTAATTTAAAGGCTATCTCTGAGGGGTTAGGTCACACAAGCCTAAAAACTACTGAGGGATACATAAATACAATGATTGACAAAGAGCGTCCTAAGATTGAAAAGGCATTAAGTTTTGATGAAGATGATAGTGAGAAATAAGCGGTTTGTGGTCCTGCGTAGCAGGATCCACGAAACCTTAAAAGGTGTAAACTGTAAAGAGTTGACAGTAAAAATCTTTAATTAAATTTTAATAAGTTATTTGAAAATAGTCAGATTTTAAAGTACAGTAAATCAATAAGTTACAAAATATGAAAAAATTAAGTATCTGATTATCAATAATATGAATATGCAAACAAAGTTAATAACTCCTGCTGACATTGTTTGGCACTCGGTAGTTGTATGTACTAAATTTGTCACAGACAGTTAAGGAGCTGTCTAAAATAAAAAAAAGAGATAGCGCAGAACGATATCTCCTTATAAGAATATAAACTTAGGCGGTTACATATTCTTTTTCAAAAGTAGGGAATTCTTTCTACTAAACCCAAATATTTTTCTGCGTTACTCAATTATTAATATTTAAAATTATTACTATGAGTAATGACAACACAGGAACATTCCTGAATTTTACCCTAAGAGAACTTGCACAGGGTACAGCGACAGAGTTAAAACCTTTTATTGAGGGAATTTTTGAGAATCTGCTAAATCAGAAGGCAGAGGATGATGATAAGCCTATGTCTTTTCAAGAGGCTTGTGATTGGCTCAATATTTCTCGGGCTACTATGTCGGACTTGATAAAAAGGGGCGAGATTCCATATAAATCTCTCAACCCTGATAATCCAAAAGCAAAGAAATTCTTTTTAAAAAGCGACTTGCGGGAGTGGCTTAAGAAGAACAAGGTTAAGACTATTCAAGAACTAAAGGCGGGTACTTATGGGAAGAGCAGTTCTTAATTTAGATGGATTAAAAAAGTCACAAGATAAACCCGAAAACAATCCTTTTATACTTAGAAGTGGTAATGAGAGAACCAACTTTGCTAAGGGATTAGTAATGCCCAAAATGATAATGGGAGAGTTTCTTTATGAGCAAACAGTTACTATGTTATTTGCTGAGACGGGAGTCGGTAAATCTATGCTTGCATTTCAGCTTGCCAATGCAATTACACGGGGAGAGTCTGTTTTGGGATTAAAGAATGAATCAAGTCCACAGCCTATTTTATTTCTTGATTTTGAGAATGGAGAAAAGGTCTTTGAAAAAAGATATTCCGAGCAATCAATAATTGAAGGTGAAGAGATTTGGCACAATCATTTTGATTGGGATAAGAAAGCATATTTTATTGACCCTAAAGGTTCAAACGAATATACTGTTCCGTCAAAAAATGCTACTGAGTGGTGGTTTAATATGATTAAGAAAATGGCTAAACAGGCAGAGGCTAAAATCATTTTTATTGATAATTTATTTTCTCTCATTCAGGAGGGGGGTATTGAGTCTACAAAGGAGGTTAAGCCGTTGCTAAAACAGCTACTTGATATGAAGAAAACTGAGGGGTGGACTGTTATAGTGATACACCACACTCCTAAGCGTTCTAATGGCTCTTTAAGCAGAAATGACTTAGCGGGCTCATCTAACCTTTCAAACCTTGTAGATGCCGTCATTGGGATTGGTAAAAGCTACTATAACGAAGATGAGTCAAGTAGATATATTAAACAGATTAAAGCACCTCGTTTTGCTGAGGTTTCTTATGGCGAGTTTAATGTTATATCGGCTAAAATAGAGAAGATAAGACCAAACTTTTTAGGCTTTAGTAGGATTGAATTAATGGACTTTGAGCAGGAGTTTAAAAATGAGTCAGAGCATTTAAAAAACCCCAATCAGCTACAAGGAAAAGAATTTCCTGTAAGCGTAACTGAAGAGCGGAGAGAGGTTGTGAAAGAGAATCTGATTAATGACCCTGATTTTAATCGGACTAAGTTGGCTGACGAATGGGAAACATCAAGACAGACCATTGATAAAGATATCAAGGAAGTCAAAAAAAATAATAGCGAACTTTTTAATAATTATGGAAAATGAAAACTGTAAGGAAATTTGAAAGTAATAGGCACAGACTGAACCCTACTTGTCCTTGTGGCAAGAGTAATAGAGATGGAAAGTTTTCTCCTCAGAAAGGATTTGCAGGGATGAATGTAGGGCATTGTCATTCTTGTGGTAAAGATTTTTGGGATGAGGAAGGCTCAATTATAGACGTAGCGGATTTTAAAGAGGATGTACCTGTGTTTTGCACTCCTGATATGCAGGAACTAATTGACCATTTTGACGAGAGTATGAAGTCTGACTTTGCTCAGTTTTTGATTATGACTTTTGGAGAGAAAATGACGAAAGATGCTGTATCAAGGTATTATTTAGGTGTTTTTGAAGGAGATGTTATCTTTTGGCAAATGGATAGAGATAAATACCTCAGAGCTGGCAAAGTGATGAGGTATGGCAGAGATGGTAAAAGAAAAGGAGTTCCTAGATGGTGGCATAAGATTAAAGATGACAATTGCCAGCTTAATCAATACTTCTTTGGAGGTCATTTGATAGATGATAGTGATAAACCTATTGCCGTTGTAGAAGGTGAAAAAACGGCTGTTATAATGAGTATTGTTAACCCAAGTTTTATTTGGATCGCAACAGGAGGCGTTGGAGGGTTGCAGGACAATAAGTGCAATACTATTTCAGAGTTTGAAGTAGTTCTGTTCCCTGATGCTGGATGCTTTGACAAATGGAAAGAGACGGCAGATAAGTTTTCTTTTGAAATAAGTAGAGAGTGTGAAATTTGGATGGCAAATGGACAAATTAGAGATGGTGATGATATAGCTGACTACTTTCTTAAAATACCGTATGAGAAAAAATGATAGATAAAGTAGATGAAGCTTTACTTGAAAGAGAAACATATTTTAAAAGAAAGAAAACAATTAAAAGAGTAATTGAAAAAATTATGTCCTTTATAGAAACTTTTATGGAGGACTTGGCAGCCTAATAATTGGAGTGTTTTTTTATGTGCTTAATAAGTTACTGCGTTTAAGAAACTGTAACGCCTCTTTACAACATCAAATTAAGTTAGGTTCATTATCAAATAGTTAATAAATTTTTGTCCCTAAACTTAATGAAGAGGATATGCCGATGATTTAAACCTTACAAGTATTAGCTCCAAATAATCTGTAGATAACACAAATCCCTGAAAAAGCATTAAAAATTAAAATACCACCAACAATAGCTTGTACAATTGCGAATGTGTTATTTTGAAATATTAATGGTGCAGGCAATAAAAAAATGGCTACAATAAATCTAACAACTCTTTCAGCTGTATTTTGGTTTGTTTCAAAAAATTTCATTTTATCAAAAATAGTTTATACCGTTAGAATGTAACAATAAATTGTGGAATATCACTACTCCAAGTTTTTTTCTTGAACTTGATTAAGAGGATATACCGATGATATAAAAAAGCCACCCTGTTAGAAGGGGCAAAATTTATTATTCCTTTTTTTAAATTCTTATTTTAATCAACGAGCTTTTTATATTTTAAATAATTCCTTGTTGATTCCCAATCTTCCGTTTCTATATCTCTTTTTGGTATATCTCCATCTTTAAAAATTAATTGTTCAAATGGTGGTTTAATACCTTTTAATCGAAGATATATCGCAAATTTCCCTCTATGGTGTGATTGATGCTCAAAGCCTTTTCTTGCGAGGCATTCCTTGCTACAACTCCATCTATAGTAATATGTTTTTGCATTAAGGTCCTGTTCGGCATTAATTTGGTTAATAATTACATCATAGCTATTAGAAACAAATTCTATTACTTGCTTTTTTGATTGTAATTCTTGACGGCTCATAATCTCTTTTTCATTACTAGCGTCATAGCTACCTGCTATCATAGCTGCATATCTATAATTTACAAGACCAAGATGAATAGCTTCTTCTCTAAAAGACAAGATTTCTGGGGTTGGTTTAAAACTATAATTTTCTTCTGGCATAGCATCCAAATACTTAAAGGTGAATTGCTGCGCTCTTTCATAATCGTAAATTAGATCACAAGATACAGTGTAGTTAGTATTTTCTTTTTCGATACTCTTACTTTCAGTGTTTGAATTGTTACAAGAGATTAAAAGAAATAAAATCATAAGCATTGATGTTATATTCATTTTAATTGATTTATGGTTAATAAGCTGCTAATATAAAAAACTATATCTCTACTCCGTGTTTTTCTTCCTGAACTTAATTAAGAGGATATGCCGATGGTTTAATTAAAATTGACTATTCCATTATTGATTTATAAACAGCCCTTCTAAATTCCTTTTGAGTATCGATATTTGAAACACTTTGCCTTGACCTAGAAAGAAATAGTGCAAATAATTTTTTTTCGGGATCAATCCAAAAATGAGTATTATGGTAACCAGACCATCCAAATATTCCTTTCGAAGAATTAGTATCATCTATTTCTGAATTTTCTAAAACAAAAAGAGAAAATCCGTAATAAAAACCCAATTTTCTTGTATCCGCATATTCTTCATTTGGATATGATTGTGAATACTTTTTAGTCATTAAATTAATGCTATTTTGAGTTATAATTTTTTTTCCATTATAAGATCCTCCATTTAGAAGCATTTTACAAAAATTAGAATAATCACCCAATGTTGAGATTAATCCCTCTCCTCCAAAATAAGCCTCATTATTTTTTTTGTAGGACAATTCATTTAATTCATAAGTAAATCCTTTTAAAGCACCTGTATTTATAAAAAGTGGTTGAAATCTAGCTTTATCCTCTTCAGTTAAATGAAATTTTGTTTCATTCATTTCAAGGGGGTCTAACAACTCTTTTTTAAGAAATTTAAAAAAAGTTTGATTTGAAACAACCTCAATAATTCTTCCTAGAACCGCTTGATTTATGCCATAAAAATATTTTGAACCAGGCTCAAATTTTAAAACAACTTCCGACAGATCATCTGCAAATTCCTCTAGGTTATTATACTTTATAGAATTTGTATACCCATACCCATATCCTGGATTTCCGTAATAACCCAAACCTGATCTATGAGTTAAAAGATCTATAATTTTTATTTGATTTTTACAGGGCTGAATTCCTCCTTCAGTTTCACAATTCATATTCTCCATTGAAGGGATATACTTTGAAACATTATCTGTTAGTTTAATTAGGCCTCTTTCTAAAAGGATCATCGTAGCTACGGTTGTAATTGGTTTTGACATTGACCAAATTGGAAAAAGTGACTCTTTGTAAGGTTTATAGCTTTTGTTAGAAATATTTTTGTCTCCCACTTTACCGGAGTTTTGAATATTGAAATAAATCACACTCCCTTCTTTATATACTAATGCAACATTACTCCCAGTGATTTCATCGCTAATTAATTTTTTTTGTAAAAGTTTTATCTCATTGAATTGAGAATAAATTAACGAGTTAACAAAAAAGAAGAAGAATAAAAGGAGGTGTTTCATTATAATTGATTTTTGATTAATAAACCACAATATACAAATTACTCCCTGAACTTAATGAAGAGGATATGCCGATGGTTTAGTTTATTTCACTATAAATCAATTTTTCAAAAGAGGTGAACAAATTATATGATTCCATATCATTGAATGGTAATATTTGAGTCATATATATCAAAGCAAACTCATTATCAAAGTCAATTGTAAAATAGGTATTAAAAAAGCCTGCCCAATATGCAGTCCCATATGGTCTAATAGATGAATTCTCTTCGTATGCCCAAGCCAATGTCCAGTTATCATAACTGTCAAAAAAATAATCTTTATCTCCTCTGGCTTTTGTATCAACATCACTGACAGGAACATATCTGTGGGTTGTTTTAAATTCTGTTAGCTGAGGAGAATTCATTAGATCAAAAGTTTCTTCTTTAAGAATTTCTACTCCGTTTAATTTTCCCTTGTTTAGCATACAAATAAGAAATTTTCCATAATCTTTAGGAGAGCTTGAAAGACCACCGCCTGCATTAAAACTATTAGTTTTAGGCCTTTTTGAATATTTCTTTTGATTTACTTTTCCAGTTTCTTTATCTCGTTCTGAAAATGAAACAACCAACTTTTCCAGATCATCTGGTACATTAAACCAGGTACTATTCATTTCTAATGGACCAGTTATATAATCTCTAAAATAATCTTCTAAATTCATCCCTGAAATTTTTTCAACTAGTCTTCCAACCCAATCTATATTAGTTCCATACATATATGATGTGCCTGATTCAAACATACGAGGGCGATAATTAAAATTCCAGCCAATTTCATTTTTAAGTTCATCCCATTTAGATAATTTAATACTAGTAAATCCATATCCAAACCCTGCCGTATGGGTAAGTAGGTGTCTAAGAGTTATGCTTTTTTGGGGATTAACTATTTGATTTTCCTTGTTTAAAATTTTTATCGAAGACATTTCTGGTAAGTATTCATCTAGGGGTTCATCTAATGTAATTTTACCTTGCTCAACTAATTGCAGTGCAGCAACCGATCCTAGTGCTTTGGTCATAGATGCAATTCTAAAAATGTTATTTTCATTAATAGTATCATTTCTACCCCATCTAGATGGTCCTTTAGAATAAAACTCCATTTTACCATCTTTTGTAACCTTCCCCATAACTACAGCTGGGATTTTCGTCTTATTTATTTCATTTTGGACTTTTAATTGAATGTTCTCTTCGCAGCTAACAAATGAAATTAGCATTATTAGGGATATCCAGCTTTTCATTTTCAATTGATTTTTTTGAATTAGAACTAAATAGAATTAGTATTATTACGATTAGTAATTTATTCATTTATTTCAACTAAAGATTGGTAAGTTGCTACTTTTAATTCTTCTCTTAGAGGCCAAGGGGAATTCATTAATTGAATCATAGAAATAACTGAAATTTCTTCAACGGGATCTATCCAGAAAATTGTTCCCGCTGCTCCTCCCCAACTATATTCTCCATCACTTCCAATAATAGACCTCTTGACACTGTCCGTAACTAATCCAAATCCAAGACCAAATCCAAAACCATTAGACTCTGCCTGATCCATAGAAGTAGTATCCCAGCTTGGACTTTCTCCACTCCCACCTTTTCCAGAAAGACTCCCAGAAAGATGATTTTTTGTCATAAATTTTACTGTTTTTGGGCCAATGATTCTTTTACCATTATAAAGCCCCCCATTACGAACACATTCCGAAAAAATCATAAAATCCATTGCTGTTGAGACCAAACCTCCTCCACCTGAATAAAATTTTACTTTTTCATAGTTACTTCCAGCACTTATTTTTGTGTTGTCCTCATTAATTGTCCCTAAAGAGTTACTTGTTTTATTATAATAGTGATTGGGTAAAAATCTATTTAGCTTATTATTCGGTACTTCGAAAAAAGTATCCTTCATACCAAGTGGTGCAAAAATATTATCACTTAAATATTCTGAAAAGGTTTTACCTGAAAGCCTTTCAATTATTACACCTGTTATATCGACTGCAATAGAATAATGCCATTTGGTTCCAGGTTCAAACAATAGAGGTAAAGATGAAACTTTATCAATAAATTCTTTTGATCCATCAGATTCCCACAACTTTACTTCTTCATATTTTTTATCAACTGGGCCTCCTCCCCAGCCGTAGGTAAAACCTGCAGTATGGGTTAATAATTGTTGCATTGTGATTTCTGTTTTGACATCAATTAACTCTCCTTTTGAATTATATCTTTTCAAATTATTAAGTTCAGGAAGATATTTAGTGATGGGGTCATTTAATTGAAATTTTCCTTTTTCATATAATTGCATTGCAGCTATAGCAGTTACTGGTTTTGTCATTGAGTATATTCGGAAAAGATCATTTTTTTTTATTTTTACTTTACTATCAACCCCTCGGTTTCCATAGGCTTCAAAGTATATTAATTTCCCTTTTCTTGCAATCATCGTAACAATTCCAGGGACTTTGCCTTCCGCTACATAATTTTTTGATATTTCTGATACCCTATTTAATCTTTCTGAAGAAACACCAACAAGTTCAGGATCTTTCTTTTCAAGCTGAGCAAAAGAGAGGTTGAATACAATAAAAAATATAAAAAAGAGTAATTTCTTCATTTCATTAATTTATGATTAGTGAAATAAATATAATAAAATCTTCAATATCTCTACTCATTGTTTTTCTTTCTGAACTAAATGAATAGGATATGCCGATGATTTAGCATTCAAAATTTAATAAAAAAGTCCTTCAGAAAGATACTTGAGCCCTGTATCACAAGCTACAGCAACAACCTTTGATTTTGGCCCTAAATCCTTGGACAATTTT
>JADHMO010000021.1 GCA_016779995.1 Flavobacteriales bacterium | reverse complement strand
TAGCAGGTTCATTGACTTCAAAAACTAAGTTTGGTTTGACGGCAGGAGATTACTCTTGGAAAATACGTGGTGCTTGTGGTACCAACGGAACTTCTTGGGCAACAATCTTCTCTCAGCCTGTTGAATACACATTGGGTGGCACAAGAATGGAGAACAGTTCTGTGGCTAACTTGGATGTATATCCTAACCCGTCAAGAGACATCTTTAACATTACCTTTACTTCTGAAAAAGTACAAACAATGACAGTTAAGGTTATGAATATAATTGGCGAACAAGTATTCAACGAGGAATTAACTGAATTTATAGGAAACTATAGAAAAACAATTGATATGAATAAGCAGCCTAAAGGTGTTTACTTCATTGAAGTAATGACGCCAAACGGTGGTGTCAACAAAAAGATTGTGCTTCAATAATTCTTTTTAAATAGATTGATGAAAGCCCCGAGCAGCAATGTTCGGGGCTTTTTTATGCATACTGTTAGTTTGAGATTTAGTATGTATGTTTGTGTCTTTATAATTTACTAAGATGTTATTCAACTCTTTAGATTTTGCGTTTTTTTTACCCCTTGTTTTTAGCCTGTATTGGTTGTTCCACAAGTCGATAAAAATTCAAAATATCATACTTCTTCTTGCTAGTTATTATTTTTATAGCTGTTGGGATTGGCGCTTTCTTTCCCTCATTGTCATAAGTACAATAGTAGATTATAGTGTAGGCTTGTCTTTATCTAAAGAAGAAAGGCAAAAGAAACGAAAGGCATTGTTATGGCTTAGTATTATTGTCAATCTCGGTTTTCTAGGCTTTTTTAAGTATTACAATTTCTTTATTGAACAATTCATTCAGTCGTTTGCGCTTTTTGGTGTAGCAATAAAAGGCAATAGTCTAAATATCATTTTACCGGTAGGTATTAGCTTTTATACCTTTCAAACGATGAGTTATACCATAGATGTCTATCGCAAAAAAATTAACGCTACCAATGATTTTATAGCCTTTAGCTCCTTTGTGAGTTTCTTTCCTCAGCTAGTGGCAGGACCAATTGAACGTGCTTCTAATCTATTGCCCCAATTTTCTTTAAAAAGAATGTTTAGTCGTGCTGAAGGAGTGGCTGGTATGCAACAAATATTATGGGGTTTATTCAAAAAAGTGGTCATTGCTGACAATTGTGCAGAAATAGCTAATCTCATTTTTAATAATTCTGCGGAATATTCAGGAAGTGTTTTGGTACTTGGTGCTTTGTTTTTCACTTTTCAGATATATGGAGATTTTTCAGGCTATTCGGATATCGCTATCGGTACAGCACGATTGTTTGGTTTTAGACTCATGAAGAATTTCAGCTTTCCCTATTTTTCAAGAGACATTGCTGAATTCTGGAGAAGGTGGCACATCTCTTTAAGTAGTTGGTTTAGGGATTATGTCTATATCCCTTTGGGAGGTAGTCGTGTCAGTAAGCGTAAAAATATCCGTAATGTATTTATTGTGTTTATAGTAAGTGGTTTTTGGCACGGTGCCAATTGGACTTTTATATTTTGGGGCGCACTAAATGCTGTCTTCTTTCTCCCGCTATTGCTAACTGATAATAATAGAACCCATTTAGAAATTGTAGCTAAAGGGCGACTTTTTCCAAACATAAAAGAACTGCTTTCAATAGGTCTTACTTTTATCCTAACGATGATAGCGTGGGTATTTTTTAGAGCAGAAACACTAGCTCATGCTTGGTCTTATCTAAATGGCATGTTTAGTAGTAACCTTTTAACAATGCCCAATTTTGAAGGTTATACACAGTCAGCAATATGCATTATCTTACTAGTCGTTTTTATGGCTTTGGAATGGTTTGGTAGAGAAGGAGATTTTGCCATAGACCATATAACGAAACGTCAAAACAGATTGCAGCGATGGTTACTTTATGCTTTTTTAATATTCCTTATCGGCATGTATATTCCAACTAATGAAAACGCCTTTATCTATTTTCAATTCTAATGAAATCGTTTGTTAAACATAGTATTGCTTTTTTAGGATTTTCTAGCTTAATATACCTCATTCTTATCTTTATTTGGGGGAGTGTTATGCCTATTTGGCTGAATAGTAATTTAATATACAAGCAAAGAGGTGGTCATTTACATGCTCGCCTAACAGAACTCAATAAATATCAAAATGTAGATGTTCTTTTTCTAGGCTCATCACATGCATACCGTGGTTTTGACACACGCATATTCAAAGAAAGTGGTATTCATAGTTTTAACTTAGGCTCAAGTAGTCAGGCACCAGTGCAAAGTTTATTGTTGTTAAAAAAACACATCGAAAAGTTACAACCTAAGAAAATAATTTTTGAGGTCTGTCCACAATCCCTAAGCTCAGATGGAATAGAATCCGCATTGGATATTATTTCTAACGATAAAATTGACTTTCAAACCATCAAGATGGCCATTGACTTGAATCACATCAAAGTATATAACACTTTAATTTATTCTGGCATAAGACAATTATTAAACTTAGACCAAGATTTTGTTGAAGCGCAACATATCGGCAAAGACACCTATATCTCTGGCGGATATGTACAAAGAGATGATGTTCAATTTGAGCATAAAAGCCCCTTAGAAAAAAATATAACCCCCGAACAATTGAAGGCCTTTAAAGAAGTCGTTAGCTGGGTCAAATCAAAAGACATTGAATTGATTTTGGTTCAAGCTCCTGTAACGACTGCGGAATACCATAGCTATGCCGATAATGCTGGCTTTGATAAATTAATGCAAGACTATTCAAGCTATTACAATTTCAATACCTTAATTATGTTAGACGATAGTTTACACTTTTACGACCCACATCATTTGAATCAGCTGGGTGTAGAAACTTTTAACGCTGAACTTATTGACTTATTAATTGACTAGAAAAGGAATATTAGCAGTCGCCCCTTTTTCTCCATCTTTAATGACAACAAACAAACGGTACTTACCGCTTTTTGAAGGGGCTTTGACCTTAAATTCAGAGTTTGAAAATACTTTTTGAAATACAGCCGTCGGTGCTTTTTCAAAATCACCACCTGCTTTAGTGTCAGTACTTTCAGGCACTATTTCTATGTGGTAAGAAAGCTTATCATCATTGGGGTCATAAGCGTCAATATTAACTTCCATAATACTGCGCTTATCTACTTTAACACTTTGGTAAGCGTCAAGGGAATTTATTGTAAAAGCATTGATGTCTGGCGCAAGGTTAGTAGGCTTTTGACCTGACCACTTCTCAATCAAAACGTCCATGACACTAGTTTGTGTGCCGTCTTTAAGAAAAAGCCCATACCAAGAAGATGTAGTTTCTTGCTTAAAGCCCCAAAGAAAAACATAAGAACCTAAACAATTCTTAGAGTCTGCAAATATCATTTCATAACGTTCTCGATATGATTTAGCCTTTTCTGTACTTGTTTGCTCTATAGGAATGCCCCAATCTGTTGTTGGTGACTCCCAATGACCGTTAGGTCCCCACTCAGTGATGATATAAGGCTTGTCCCAACCATAGTAAGGTAAAGATTCTATAGCAAAGTCCAATCCACCATAGGTATTAACTCCTAACAAATCTAAATCAGGAGCATATTTTTGTATGAGCTTAACCTCAGCTACATCCAAACCAGCCGTTACAGTTGTTACAGGGTGGTGAGGGTCTTTGGACTTTATCATTAGGGCAATGTCGTTAATGTGCTTCCATACGTCGAAGTTGGAATAGAATAAGTCCACCTCATTACCTACAGCCCACATCAATAAAGCTGGGTGATCTTTTACTTCATCTACTACTTTAGCAAAGCTTTCAAGCTGAAGTTTAACAGCCACCTCATTACTCCAATCAAAACCGTGTCTTTCGTGTTGAGCCCAAAAACCTAAACATACAGTCATGCCTAGCTCTTGTGCTTTGTCTAAATACATCTTGGCATCTTCAGTAGACCACGTTCTAAACGAATTAGCTCCATATTCTTTGGCTTTCTCTAAATATTCTAAGCCGCCAACTCCTTTGATGTAATAGGGTTCGCCATCTCTAAGTAATTCGTATCCCTTGTCAGATTTTACAATCTCTACAGGCACAACTTGAGCCAATGCAATGGAATGAATAAATATGAAAATAAATATATACCTCATTAGTTGCTTATTTTTTGATATACCCTAACATAATCAACTAACATGTGCTGCGATTGATTGGCTAGGTTTGGTGGTCCGCCTAATGTACCTCCAACGGCTGTATTTAAAATTAAATGAAACTCTTTGTCAAAAGGCCAATTGTCATCAAGAACACTACTACTTGTTCTAACCACATTTTGAATTAAGACATCATCTACATACCACTTTATGGTAGATAAATCCCATTCTATTGAATAGACATGAAAAGAGTTAAAATAGTTTTCATTTTGATAGGGAAAATCCGTGCCAATGAGTGGTCCCGTATGATGTATTGTGCCAGCATAAAAGTATTCTCCTTCTCTATTGGCAAATTCTAAGATATCAATCTCTCCAGAATAAGGCCATATTTCTTGAGGAAAACTCGGTAACATCCAAAAGGCATGCCACAAGCCAATTGCTTTATCAAACTTTATAGAGGCCTCAACTTTTCCGTATGTGAAATCGAATTTATTCTTGGTATTGAGTCGAGCAGAGGTGTAATTTTTGGTTTGATTAGAGCCACAAGCATCGCTATATAAAACGTTTTCTTCTTTAGCCTCTATTTGCAAAAAGTCATTGTCAACAATTGAGGCGTTTTCCTTTTTATAGTATTGGTCTTCAAAATTTCCCCAACCATTAAGGTTTGGACCATACTGACAGCCTGTCCCTATTTCAAAATTCCACTTGGACTCATCTATGCTTTCAGAACGAAAGTTATCTTCAAAAACTAAAGTATATTCAGGATTATTATAAACCGTTTGTTCACACGACCACAACAATATTGCTAGAGATATATAACTTAAATACTTCATTGTTTAACTAACTTCATTTCGTAAATAACCATTGAACCACCGTTTTCATTACCGACAAATGTAAATTGCTTCATTCGGTCTAAAGTAAATTGCTTTTCTATTAATTTAAAGTCGGCAAGAGGAATGTTTAAAGTCGATACAGAATCATTCTGATTTTCTATGGCATAGCTTTTAGCTACTACCTCTGAGCTTTTACCGGTGAAATCTTCCAATACAATTTTAAAAGGCGAAAAATCAGAAGATACCTCGATTTGTAAAGCTGTTTTATCTGCAATTCCTCGCAAATTAAAGGCATACCAATTGTTCCAGTTGAAACCCCATCGGTTGTAGAAATCACAAGAATTCCACTGCCAATGAATTTGTTTATCTATTTCCATTAAAGAATGACAATCATTAACACCAATATTCCATGCTAACTCTTGAAAGTTAGAGGGGTAAATAAGTTGATTGGGGTTCCCTTTTGGTCTCATCTGTTCTACATCGGCCAACATTTGATTGTAGTCTTCTTTTGTAAATGGCACAATCTTAATATCATCAAGAAAAACTTTACCAGCACCTTCTAACTGAATAATCATTTGCTTAATATTGGTAGGGTCAACACCTTGATAAGAAAAGTTATATCTAGATAAAGGAATGTAGAGTGTCGTCCATTTGTCAGCCGTAATACTCAACTGATTGGCAAAGGCATTGAAATCAGAAAATACATAAGAATTGCCACCGCCATAGTCTTCTAGTCCAATTACAAAGGGTATTGACCTTTGCTCAGTCTCAATGGCTTTGACACGAAAAGAAATCGCTGAATTATGAATTAATTCACTGATGTCGTCAGACACAAAATTTGACCAACTGTTACCAAAACCTACCCAATCGCAATCGACCTTATTCCAATCTAAACGCAAAATATTATTCCCGTCTTCTTTTACCACGTCGAGCTCAGCACAATCCTTAAGCTCTTGCCATAATAAGCCTAAAGACTCATCAAAAAATACTTTTTCTTGTTGAGAATGCACTTGCTCGGGTTCTATGTCATATACTGCAATGGGTTTAAACTCCACGCATGCAGTAAAAAGCAATAAAACTAATATGAGATTAAGGTTTATAACTTTCATTTTCTGTAAATGCTATAAAATCAATATCTGTTTTTACGTTAAGGTCTGTATTTTCTGGACAGGTCGGTCCGTCTGGAGCTGACTCTGCTGGACAGGACAAACACATAATTTCAATCTGATTAATTTTGCCTGGCTCTCTCAAATTATTTACCGAAGCCGACTCCAAAATAAAGTCCGAATATGGTAAAGTAAATAGCTGCCATGTGTCCCAATTTACAGGATTTATCTCCATACTATACTTTTCTCCATTGGCAATGGTTGAACCATCATCCTCTCGAATGATAATTTTAATGAACTGATTAGTGGGGACTTCGCCCACAATTCCACCAATAGTAGCCATATTAAAGAAAAGCAATAAGGGTGAAGTAGCAGAAAAAATTTCCATATCCTGCACAGGAATTTTAATAGATGTTAAGAGATAGTCATAAGGGACATACCCTCCTAAATGCAAGTAATGAGAGCCTACTGCTGCTGAATCTTCTGTAACCGTTAGCTCTGCTCCAGGCTGAACAAAGGGTAATGAATTAAGAGGTAAACCATCTTCAAAATCGGCAACCACTTTTAGTCCCTCTTGCGGATTCTTAATTTCACTAACATTTACAGTCGTTGTTAACTCTATGGTAGTATCAGAATCTGTTAGGGTAAGCGTAGCTTGACATACGTCATCTTTCATAAATGAGGGGAAGTCATCAGCTGAGCCATCCCAAGATGTGTTATCAATATCCAGTTTATTTGAATATCCTGTAAATGTTTTTGTAGCACCAGTTTGTGTTGCTCTAACAGATAGGTTCCAATTTAGATTTTTTGACCATTGCGCTTCAAAAAATCGAGGCGAAACTATTGAAAAGTTAAAGTTTGCCGTATTTGACTTAAAAGGCTCTAAAACGATTAATTCACCAAACTGATCGTTAAGACTGCCTCCTAAAAACTCTGGGTTTTCTCTTTGGCATGAGAGAAAAGAAATCGCAATGATTAGTATTAAAAAATAATTTTTCATCTCTTAAAAATTTAATCTATACAATAGTTGAAGTTGGTTAAAGGTGTACTCTTGCTCCGCTTTTTGCGAGAAAGAGCTTAGCGAAGCTGTTAGTTTAGAGCGTTCACTAAAATTAACCATTAATCCTATTGAGTTTAACATTTGTTTCTGGTCGTTATAGCTAATTGGGTCAAAATATAAGGGGTTATTATATGAATCGTAAACTGCTAATAATTCGTTCCCGTCAGCCATATGATACTTTGTTCCGAAAAGAATAGAAAGTTGGTCTGTTAAATCAAAATCAACACCAAAATCAAAGAGCATAGAACTTAGCTCAATCTTTTCGTAGGCTTGGCCGTCTCTGGATGTAGACTCATAAGCTAAGCCTACATTTGCCGACCATTTTTTGTAGTCATAATTGGCTTTAGCAACAAACTTCATAAATGATTTTAGCTGTGTCGTTCCTGTACCTATTATTTCAGACATCATGTGAATCTCTGAAGATAGATTAAGCTGTTCTTTTATGGCCAACTCATCTAAACTTACTGAAAAACCTTTTCTGTTTGGTGTTGCCAATCCGTAAGGCAAAGCGTTACTGAAAGCAGGGTTGTACAAATCCAATTGACTGTCGAAAGTTTTGTAATAGAAAACATCGTTGTATAAATAATCTACCAAGCCCATATTTCTAACGGCAAGATTATTGCCAATAGTTGGGAATACATTGCTGCTTGACGAATACCCTAAACGAACATTTTGAGCCGCTGGTGAACGGAATTGAGGACCTGTATTTATACCGTTTACACTAACCCTAATTTTATTAGTAGGTGAATAGATTAGCCCTAAATTCCAAAAGTAGTCTTGGATAGTTACTGTTTCTTCTTCAATTAGGTTTTCATAATTAGCCTTTGAGGTTCCTCCTTCATAGTTCAAACTAAATTTTGGAAGGTCAGCTAAACTGATGTTCGCCGAAACAGTATTGACCGAATTATAATACAAGTTCATATCGTTAACTGTATTTTTCAAATCAAACAAATTAGCAGAATGGAAGATTATTAAACCGTATGAGGTATTTAAGCCTATTTGTCCCCCCGAAAACAAACGCTCCGGTGATGCTGAAGAAGGATCGGCGGTTTTGTTTCTTGTAGAAAATAGATTGACATCGATAGACTTAAAGGTTTCATTATTTAGATAAAAACCATAAGACGACTGGACACCTTGTTGTCTCCAAGCATTTCCATTAAAATAGTTTTCATAATCTATCACTTCTCTAGCCATTTGAAAAACTGTCGCTTCATTAACTACGTCTTGATAGTTGTTGTTGTACAAGGTGTAAGGTGTCATTTCTAAATCAATATCACCTATCTTGTAGCGAATAGCGTCATTTACAACCCCTTTCAGAGTAAGTTTTCTTATCCCATAAGTTACAGCTCCTCCCCAAAATCCACCAAGCTCATTTCTTAGCCTAAATTCTGTAGCGATTTCAGTATTAGTACTAGGTCGTACTAAAATTCCTAAATCAATTAAAGAGTGACCATAGTTAGCCTTTGATACATTCATAGTATCCCCATCTACATCAAAGTCTTGATGTAAAATGTTGGTTTTGGCAGCCCCATAAAATTCAATTTTTTTAACTCTCTCTTGTGCCATGGTTGTAATGGCGATGAAAACGAAAAAACATATTGCGATTAATCTCATATTCTATGTTTTAAAAAGTAACTTTTAATTCTAGCGTTGTCTCATGACCGTTGTTATTATCTAAATCAAAGTTTCTGTCTTCAAAAGAAAAATAACGATGACGCAAGTACAATGCTGTATTTCTTGATAAATTATAATCTACACCTAAGCCTACACCTACAGTTGTTTGAAATCGAGGCATAAAAGTGTTGTAATTAATATCTGTCTCATAATTTCCAATAACTCTTTCTATACCTAAATAGCTAGTAAGAATTGTTCTTGAACTCAATGACAGATAATTCTCAAACTCGTGAACATATTGACGGATATAAGCATCTTCAGTAAGTACTACAAAGGGAGAAAACATGCTTTGAGCCGAACTGAATGAGCCTAAATAAAAACAGTAAGAATTAAGTTTTTTAAACTTATATTCATACTTGGCTTGTAATTCAAAACTGTTAAAGTATTTGTCGTCCTTAATCTCTCCTTCTTTAATATTGTCAAGATTTACCGTTTCATAAACCCCTCTATATACTTTATTTAGTCTACCGTAAGGCCCAACACCAGAAGGATATTCCCAGCGATAAAACTCTGAAAGTGTTAAGGAATTAACCTTACGCCCATAGGTAAGTTTAGAAGTGATGCGTTCTAACTCTTTAGAAACGGTTTGTCCAAAACTTACTTTTAGTTTTTTGACATTAAATTCAGTATTTATTGAAAGACCTGTTCTATTATTTGCTAAGCTACCAACACCTAATAATGCACTTCCTGTTTGCACTAATACACGCCCTTGCTCTGGGTCGTCAGGTTGAGAATCTTCTACTGAAGTGTTCACAATTTCCGAATTGTTGTTGTAAACATTTTTGCCAATATAAAAATATTCAATATCGAAAGGTAAAATGGTAAGTTGTTTACTGGTCTTAATCTTGGCTGCCAAAGCAAAGTCATAATCTAAATCATTAAACTTAGAAAGCCCTAATTCTCCTACAAAAGTGTATTCTTTGCCCTTTAATAAATAGTCTAATGAGTGAAACTCATAGCGATTCATACTTGTACCTGTAGAGTCCAAATAAGCATATCCGTTAATCGTATTAAGGCTCATATCACCCGCGTCCAAGGTCTTAGTTAAACGACCTCCCAGCACATAAGAAGGCAATAATGATGAATAAAATTGGGTGTTTAAAAACTGAATAGACTGCTGATAAGTATTGTTATCAACTTCGTTTAATTGTGCCCCGCTAGATTCTGCCTTACCATATAAAAAAGTAAAATTAAGTCCATATGGCAATTCGCCACCATCAATTGCAAATCCTTGAAAGGCTTTGTTTCCCCAACGTACATCTTGCTGAACACTACCTCTTTTATAATAATCAGAGTAACGCTGACTAAAAATAAGGTATTGAGGGTCCCAAGGGTTGCGGTCAAAAAGCGTATATCTATTAAACCCTTCAGGGGTTTTCATCGTGAATCGACTTAACCTAAGCCAATGAATACCCCCAGTTTTAATGTTATAATTTCCAATTGGTGTTTTGAAAGAACCATATAAATTGATTCCTAAATTGAGTCCTCGGAAATAATCAAAGTTGCCGGTCTTTTGGTTCCAAAAAGTTAAATCTGTTCCGAAGGATACATTTTTACTTGGGTTGGCACTAATATTAAGTGTTAGCTCAGGAAGTTGTGTAGCATCACCAACAAGAATAGATTTTTTAATCAATTGAGCCGTATCAAGTCCGTTAACTCCCGTAATATAAGGATTGACAAAATGCCTATGCTGCACAAAAAATCTATATGAGCCCGAAATGTTTAGTTTTTGATAAACCTCTGGTTTCGTTTCAATAAAATTTTGTGAAAAAGCAGTTAATGAAAAGATTATTAAAGAAAAGAAAAAAATTGCTTTTTTAAACACGGAACTTGCTAATTGTAAAATTTACACAAAGATAGCTAAATAATCCTAAAATAAAGTCAAAATTAAACATAATGAAAAGCCCCGAACATTGCTGCTCGGGGCTTTCATCAATCTATTTAAAAAGGATTATTGAAGAACAATCTTTTTGTTGATACTACCTGTAGAAGTAGTTATTTCTAAGAAATAAACTCCTTTAGGTTGAGTATTCATGTCAATCACTTGCGTGTACTGACCAACAAACTCTGTTAACTCCTCAGTAAAGATTTCCTTGCCAATCATGTTAACAACCTTAACTGTCATCGTTTGTGCTTCTTCTGAAGTAAACGTAACGTTAAAGATGTCTCTTGATGGGTTAGGATATACATCCAAGTTAGCCACAGTACTGTTCTCTAATCTCGCTCCACCTAATGTATAAGTCACAGGCTGAGAGAATGTTGTCGCCCATGAAGTACCATTAGTACCACAAGCTCCTCTAATTCTCCAAGAAATCTCATCCCCTGGATTCTGACCAAACTTAGTTCGTGAGTTAGAGTTACCATCTTGGTAGTTCCACTCATAGACATCTCCTGTCGTTAAGTTAGTCATCTCTAAGAAGTAGTGATCTGGAGCACCAGACGCTGGCGTATCCCAACTCATAATAACTGCTGTATTAGCAGCATTACTAGACGTCGTTAGGTTAGTTGGCATCTTATCACAAGGCGCCTCCGTAGTGAAGGATGAGAAATCGCCCCAACCTGAGTGATACTGAGGATCTGAGTCGCCATTAGAGTCAACATTACCTGTACACCAAGATTTAGTGTGCCATTCGTAATCTGTACTAGCAGCAAAGTTACCTTTTAGTACACCAGAGATAGATCCGTCAGAACCACCGTTTACATATCTGAAAGCGTTTGTTCCAACTGCACGCATCTTACCTTTAGACTGCCATACACCCCACTCTGAAGAAGGAGCGTCAGCGTAGAATGTTACCCAATTGGCTTCTACATTATCTACAGATAAGTTCTCTAAGTTAGCACAAGCTTCTAATGTCGTGTACTCTGAGTTAGCAGACCAAGAAGACTGACAGTTCGTAGAACCATCTTCGTTCAATACTCTAGCTCTCATTGACCACTCATAAGTAGTACCTGGCTCCATGAAGTAACGTGTTCTGCTAGTACCAGTAAACTCATTAGAGTTAACAGGACCTGCTGTCATTACTGTCCAAGATGAAGTACCTACCACACGGTAACGAATCATGTAGTGTGATGGTGCAGCAGATGGTGCTGACCAGTTAAACACAACTCTATTGTGAATAATGTTATCCGCAAATAAACCTGATGGTACAATGTCACAAGGGTTGTCAGCTACTACTGGCTCAGAAATACTGAACGCAATAGAAGATTCACAACCAGATGTTACATCTGTTACAACTACAGTATAGTCTCCAGCTGCTAAAGCAAATGGATTCTGTGGTACACCATTGCCATCAACAACAGAAATATCGTAGTTGTTAGAACCACCTTGACCTGTTGCTTGAACACTACCATCTGAAGCACCAGCCTCAGAAACATCAGAAGTGCCTAATAATACCGCCTCAAATGAGCTACAGTAAGTACAACT
>JADHMO010000020.1 GCA_016779995.1 Flavobacteriales bacterium | reverse complement strand
ATTGACTCAACAAAAAATGGAGTTGTTTGGTTTGATTGGTTGGAAGATTTTAAAAATCACTACAATAAGATAAAAGACATAAAATCAATTGACCAAAAAAGAGATTTTATCAGTCAGTTTGTAGAGAAAATAAAAGTTTATTGGGACAAAGAAACCAAGACACACAAACTAATAATCACATTTAGATTAAAGATTGTTAAAGACAAAAGAATCAGACGTGAAAAGTATGTCTATAAAGTACAAAATGGACAAACTGATAAAGTGATTAGTAACTTTAATTCCATCAAATACAAACATCTACTTAAGAAGAAAAAGGAGTCTAATTTATTGGTAGACAGTTATTCAACAGTTACTGACTTAGCTAAATTTCTAGGTTGATCCACATTACATCCTCTCATTACTGCTATGTAGTAGGATAATAATTGTAAAGGAATGTTAGATAAAATCGGAGTTAGTGGTTCGGAAACTTCAGGAATTTCAATCACATAATCTGCAATTTCCTTGACCGTAGTATCACCATAAGTAACGATAGCAATGACTATTCCATTTCGAGCTTTTACTTCTTGAATATTACTGACTACCTTTTCATAATGTCCCTTCTTAGTAGCAATCACTACAATGGGCATATTTTCATCAATTAGAGCAATCGGTCCGTGCTTCATCTCTGCTGCTGGATAACCTTCTGCATGTATATAAGAAATTTCTTTAAGCTTCAAAGCTCCTTCCAAAGCCACAGGGAAATTATAGCCCCTACCTAAGTACAAGAAATTCTGAGCATCAACAAATTTTTTGGAAATCTCTTCAACATAATCGTTCATAGATATCATACTCTCTACCTTATTTGGTATCGTCTCTAACTCAATTAATAATTGTCTATAATACGATTCTGAAATCGTGGACTTTTTACGTGCCAATAACAAAGTGATGAGCGTTAGAATAGTAACTTGAGCAGTAAATGCCTTTGTAGAAGCGACACCTATTTCAGGACCTGCATGGGTATATGCTCCCGCATCGCTTAATCGTGCAATAGATGAACCTACCACATTACATATAGCAAGTACTGTAGCACCTTTGTCTTTAGCTAAACGCATGGCGGCTAGTGTATCTGCTGTTTCTCCAGATTGAGAAATGGCTAAAACCACATCTTTTTCTGTTATTATTGGATTTCTATATCTAAATTCTGAAGCGTATTCTACTTCTACATTAATTCTTGCCAAATCTTCCAAAAGATATTCCCCAATAAGTCCAGCATGCCAAGAGGTTCCACAAGCAATAATTATTATCCTATCGGCTTGTAAAATTTTATCTGAATAACTATCAATCCCCTGCATTTTAATGCTTTCCTCAGAAGAAAGTAATCTACCTCGTATAGTATCTGTAATGGATTTTGGTTGCTCAAAAATTTCTTTTAACATAAAGTGCTCGTAGCCCCCTTTTTCAATGGCTTCTAAACTCATTTCTAACTCCTGAACATAAGGAGTTAGGGTAACGTTTGCTATGGTTTTAAGGTCAAAGCCATCTTTAAGAGAAAGACGAGCAACTTCACCTTCTTCTAAGTAAACCACTTCGTTGGTATACTCTACGATTGGTGTAGCATCAGAAGCTATAAAAAACTCATTTTCTCCAATCCCAACAACTAATGGACTTCCTTTTTTGGCTACAATAATTTCATCTGAATTTTCATTGGAAATAACAGCAATAGCGTATGCTCCAACAACCTCATTTAAAGCTAATCGTACCGACTCGAACAATGAAGTGTTTTCATTTTTCTGTATTTCCTCAATAAGATGAACCAATACCTCTGTATCTGTCTCACTCTCAAATTGGTGACCTCTTTTATGTAAGGCTTTTTTTATCGATTCATAATTCTCAATAATCCCATTATGGATTATAGAAATGGATTTATCTTGAGAATAATGTGGATGAGCATTCACATCATTGGGGACACCATGTGTTGCCCATCGTGTATGACCTATTCCGATAGTGCTTTTTAAATTCTTCCCTTCACAAAATTGTTCTAAATCAGCAACTTTACCCTTTCGCTTATAATTCATGATATCGCCATCTAATAATGCAATGCCAGCACTATCATATCCGCGATATTCAAGACGTTGTAAGCCCTTTATTAAAATTGGATAGGCTTGTTTGTGACCAATGTATCCTACAATTCCGCACATATTAAAATTCTGTATAAATGATGTTAAGTTCTATGTTTTGATTGATTTCCGTTCTGTTGGCATTGACCGATTCGCCTGTAGGAACAAGTATCAATGTGTTAGCTTCATATTCATCTTGAACTAAATTTTGTAAAAACTTAGTGATGTTAAAGCTATATGTGTTGTCGGTCAACTCACCCCCAAAGTGAGATTGCCCTTCTAAAATATCTTCTAAGAAGTACCTTGTGCCATTGGTATCTAAGCGAACCAACGATAGACTTGAATGAGGTAAGTCTGTAGCATTTTGTTCTGTGAAACTAATCAGGGCTTGATTAATTACTTTATCGGATAAACTTTCTTTAAGAGATTGTAAATCATTAAAATCTAAATGAACCTCTAGTCCCGCCATAGATTGTACTGCTAATTTATTTTGTAAGTCCAAATCGTCTTGCATTTCAAAATGATTGACTCTGGTTGCAGCAGCACTAAATAGTAAGTCGTAAGACAATGAATCGTTGTAATAAATGGTGAGTTTTGAGCCTCCGTCAATCAAATTAAAGTATAAAATAGATGATGAGGGCTGAGCAGAGGGTACTGAAAAATGAAGTCCTTTAAAATAGGGAACAAAAACATCATTATCGACTAATTTGTCGGTTGGAGCATCAAGAATCAGTTGCCCTATTTGGTTGGCATTAAAAGAAAGTGATTTAAGGCCTACAGTGTCGACATCTCTAAAGCGCAAGGTATTAGGCGTGGGCAAAAAAGAGTATTCTAATGGACTAGAAAATGGACTAGTCGTAAAAATATCATCAGAAAAATATGTTGTATCGGAAATTTCTTCAGTGAGCTGCTCAACTTGAATATTCATTTCAATGGTTGTATCACCATAATAACCCGCATAAGCTAGTGTCATAATAGCAGAGTCTAAGACTGGATTTGCACCAAAATCTACTGCATTATCACTCAATCTCAGATGAGTAGAAAATGAAGCTTTAGCATCTAATAAACTAGCCGACTCATAATTCCCCAACAAAGCAAACAAAGTCTTGGTAGAGCGCACAGAATCTACTTTTTTGGTCAAAGCCGTAAAAGGACTGTTATTACTTGTAGAGGAGATGGTAATCTTATCACCTTCGGGTTGTATCTCAAGACCAATTATTTGAGGGTCTGTACAGGAAAATAGGGTAATGGCACTAAGCCATAAAAGTAAGATGGGCTGTTTCATTGAGAGTGTTTTTGTTCATTATGAGTATACCTCAACCTCTTCTAACAATTCGTCATATAAGGCGTTATAAGCATCTACGTAATCTTCATCATTTTGATGTGGAATTACATACTTATCAGAATCAACAATAAACTTGTTTAGGTCATTAGAAATTTTTTCACTACCCATAATTACAGCATCAGCGTATTTAATAGCTAACTTATGTAATGTGTCAACAGATGCTGTGTTTATCAACTCTACGTCATCTTCGCTAACACCTGTAATGATCGATTTACGTGCCATATCGTTGTCTATATCAATATTTGATTCTTGGTCGTAAACGGAATAAACTACTTTCGTATTGTCGAAGATTGGATCCTCTGCAAACGCTTTTTTAAGATACATTGGAACAAGAGCTGACATCCAACCGTGGCAATGAACCACATTTGGCGCCCAACCCAACTTCCTAACTGTTTCTAAAACCCCACGGCAAAAGAAAATTGCTCTTTCATCATGAAATTCAAACTCCTCTCCATCCAATTCATTCATAAAGGTTCTTTTAGGAAAATAATCTTCATTTTCTATGAAATAAACCTGCATTCTTATGGGTTGTAAAGAGGCTACTTTAATAATCAAAGGGTAGTCTAAATTATCAAGTATCATATTCATACCAGATAAACGGATAACTTCGTGCAATTGATTTCTTCTCTCGTTAATACAACCGTATTTAGGCATAAATATTCTTATGTCTTTGCCCTTTTCCATAATGCCTTGAGGAAGGTTTCTACACCTAGTAGATATTTCAGTTTCACATAAATAGGGGGTAATTTCTTGCGAAATAAATAACACTCTTTTTTTATCCATAAATTAACTGAATTTTAAACCCGACAAATTAGGTGATTAAACTTGCAATGCAAATTTACGAATTTTATCCTCATAAATCAAGTAAAACATTACTTTTACGAGCCCAAAATGGTAGTTAATGCGAGTCTTAACAAACATAAATTCATTAAATCAATTACTAGAGAGCTCTAGAATTAGAAATAAAAGTATTGGTTTTGTACCTACTATGGGAGCTTTACATGAGGGGCATTTATCCCTAGTGAAACTTGCACAAAAAGATTGTGATGTGATTGTATGTAGTATTTTTATAAACCCTACTCAATTTAACGACCCTAACGACTTAGAAAACTACCCTATTACTACCGAAGCAGACATTAAATTGCTTGAAGAACAATCTTGTGATATCCTCTTTATGCCTAATGTAACAGAAATGTATCCTCAAGGTCTTAACACCAAGCAGTACTTGTTGAATGGAATAGATAAAGTTCTAGAGGGTCGAAAACGTCCTGGACACTTCGACGGTGTATGTACGATTGTTCATCGTTTATTTTCTATTGTGAAACCAAACACCGCTTTTTTTGGAGAAAAAGACTTTCAACAAGTTGCTGTAATAAGGCAAATGGTCAATAGCCTTTCACTCCCTATTCAAATAAAAACTGGTGAAACCATAAGAGAGAATGACGGCTTAGCTAAAAGTTCAAGAAATACCCTGCTCAGTACAACACAAAGAAAAAAAGCTAGACATATCTATACTAGCTTAAAAAAAATAAAGTCCCTATTCGGTAAAGTAGATTGCGCCCAATTAAAAGAATTGATAAAAGATGACTTTAATCAGCTACAAGATATGCAGTTAGACTACATAGAAATTATCAACCCTCAGAGCTTTAAACCACTACAAGGAAAAGACGCTAACCAAGAGGCTGTAGCTCTTATCGCTGTTTTTTTAGGGAAGGTGAGATTGATAGATAATTTATCTTTAAATGATTAATTTTGTTCCATGCAAATTGAAGTTGTAAAATCAAAAATTCATCAAGTTACGGTAACAGGTGCTGACCTAAATTACATTGGTAGCATTACTATTGATGAAGCCTTAATGGAAGCCTCAAACATTATTGAAGGGGAGAAAGTACAAATTGTAAACATTAACAATGGTGAGCGTCTAGAAACTTATGTCATTAAAGGTGAGCGTAACAAAGGTGAAATATGTCTAAATGGTCCTGCTGCAAGAAGAGTACAAAAGGGTGATGTAGTTATCATTATTGCTTATGCACTTTTGGATTTTGAGGAGGCTAAATCATTCAAGCCAACCTTAATTTTCCCCAACCCCAACAACACTTTATAATTGTATAATGAAAGCTGTAAAGTGGATTAAATATGTCTTTTTTCTTTTTTTAGGGATTGGATTAATGTACTTAGCTTTCAAGAATCAAAGTCCTAAAGCTTTAATCGCTCAACTAAAAGATGTCAATTATTTATGGGTTGTAATTTCTATGTTTTTTGGATTTATATCTATTGTAAGCCGAAGTCTTAGATGGATAATATTACTTCAAAATCTAAACTTCTCTGTTAGTAAACTGAACAGTTTTTACGCTGTGGCTATCGGCTATTTTACAAATATTGCTATTCCAAGAGCTGGTGAAATAACACGTTGTACAAGCTTAAATCAAACAGAAGATGTTCCTGTAGACAAACTCTTTGGAACCATCATTTTAGAAAGAGCTATTGACTTTATCATTTTGATAAGCCTAGTGTTTTTAGTTCTGATTTTAAAATTCGAGCTTTTTTTGGAATTTCTTGCTATTATCTTTGAGGGTCAAACACTAGATGTAAACTCATTGATTGGTATTGGATTAAGTGCTATGGCTATTCTTTTTCTTTTGTTTGTTTTAACAAAAAAGATTTTAAAAAAATCTGCTGTCTATATCAAGATAAAAACGTTCGTTGTTGGCATGAAAGATGGCTTTAAAAGTATTAATGGATTAGAAAATAAAACAGGTTTTTGGGCACACACTTTTATCATATGGCTCATGTATTTACTGATGACTTACGTTTGTTTTTTCTCTATAGAAGCAACGCGAATGCTGAATGTAGCGGACGGTCTTTATACTATGGTAATCGGCGGTTTTGGCATGGTAGCCCCCGTACAAGGTGGTATTGGGGCTTATCATTATATCGTAAAAGTTGGGCTAATGATTCTTGATGTTTCTGAAGATTCTGCCTTATTATTTGCTACCGTTGTTCATACGGCTCAAACATTAATGACACTTAGTGTTGGTGGCATATCCATTTTAATGGTATTTTTATCCAAAAGGAAAGCAAAACAGTGAGTACCAAAACACATTTTTCAGAAAAAGTTTTTGACTTGGATTCAATAATTGAAAAAGTCAATAATTGGAAGGGCAAAAACCATATAGTTTTTACAAATGGTTGTTTTGATATCTTACACCTCGGTCATATTGATTATCTTTTTAAAGCTTCAAAACTTGGCGATAAACTAATTGTTGGTCTTAACGCAGACCAATCTATTCAACGAATTAAAGGAGAAAATCGACCCATTCAAAATGAGTCTAGTAGAGCATCTATTTTGGCATCTCTAAGTTGTGTCGATGCAGTAGTCCTATTTCATGAAGACACCCCAAAACAATTGATTGAGCTTATTCAACCTAACACCTTAGTTAAAGGAGCTGACTATAAGGTCGAAGATATTGTAGGTAGTGATTTTGTAATTGCTAATGGTGGTAGTGTAGAAACTATCCCGTTTTTAGAAGGTTATTCTACTAGTCATATTATAAATTCTATAAAAAATGGCTAAGGTAAAAACAACATTCTTTTGTCAAAATTGTGGTGCACAAAGTGCGCAATGGATGGGTAAATGCAAATCGTGTGACGAATGGAATACCATCGTAGAAGAAGTTGTCAGTAAGCCAAAACCGAGCCAAGCTAATTGGGAAAGTGAAAAGGGCAATAGAGTCAATAAAGCTCAAGCTATTAGTGATATCTCTTTACAGTCTAGAGCAAGAATAGACACTTCTGACAATGAGTTAAACAGGGTGCTAGGAGGAGGTATAGTTGCTGGCTCACTTATTTTATTAGGTGGAGAGCCCGGCATAGGTAAATCTACTCTACTATTACAAGTTGCATTGAGAATCCAAAATGAAAAGATTCTTTACGTTACTGGAGAAGAAAGTGACCAACAAATCCGAATGAGAGCAGATAGACTCAATTTATCTGACTCTAGCTGTCAAATACTTACCGAAACCAATACACAGCATATATTTCAACAAATTCAAGAGGTTCAACCTACCGTATTAGTTATAGACTCTATACAAACTTTGCATACCAATAGTATTGATTCCTCTCCAGGTAGTATTTCACAGATAAGAGAATGTACCGCCGAATTAATGAATTATGCTAAAGCTAGTGGAACGCCCGTATTGCTCATTGGACATATCAATAAAGATGGCAATATCGCAGGACCCAAAATATTAGAACACATGGTTGACGTTGTTCTTCAATTTGAAGGAGAAAGAAATCATGTGTATCGCATTTTAAGAGCTCATAAAAATCGCTACGGTTCAACTGCTGAATTGGGCATCTATGAAATGCTAAGTCATGGACTTAGAGAGGTAAGTAACCCATCTGAAATATTACTTTCCCAAAAAGACGAAGCTATGAGTGGTATGGCTATTAGTGCAACTATGGAAGGGGTTCGCCCATTAATGATTGAAACACAAGCTCTTGTGAGTTCTGCGGTGTACGGAACACCTCAACGTAGTGCTACTGGTTTTGATTTAAGGCGTCTGTCTATGCTATTGGCCGTATTAGAAAAAAGATGTGGCTTTCGATTAGGTGCAAAAGATGTATTCTTAAACATCACTGGAGGTATAAAAGTGGATGACCCTGCTATTGATTTAGGGGTGGTTTGTGCTATTCTTTCTTCAAATGTTGATATGGCTATCAAAGACAAAAATTGTTTTGCTGCTGAGGTAGGACTATCAGGAGAAATACGCCCTGTCAATAGGTGTGACCAAAGGATACAAGAAGCCGCAAAATTAGGCTTCGAACGAATCTTTGTTTCAAAGTACAATAAAATAGACCGTCAAGACTTTTCTATAGAAGTCGTAAAAGTGAGTAAAATTGAAGAAGTATTTAAGATGCTTTTTGCCTCTTAGTCATCTAGCAATTCATATAAATCATACAATTTAGGTGTAAGGATAATTTCTATCCTTCTATTAGCACTTCTACCTGCAGAAGTACTATTTGATTGAATAGGTACGAACTCTCCTTTACCTGCAGCCGTCAATCGTTCAGGATTAATGGAACTGGAAGATGTTAAAATACGTACTATTGCAGTTGCTCTTACTACGCTCAAATCCCAATTGTCTTTAATCTGTCCACGTCCACCAAAAGGAATACTATCGGTATGACCCTCAATTAAAACATTGATGTCTTGCTGATTTTCTAAGGCTTTTGACAACTTAGAAAGTGCCTCTCTACCTCGAGTATCTACTTGCCAACTTCCAGATGCGAAAAGCAATTGTTCCTCTAAAGAAATATAAACCTTGCCATTTTTTTGTGTGATTGTCAAACCATCTCCTTCAAAACCAAGTAATGCTGAAGAAATTCTATCTTTTAGTGCCGACAATAAAGAGTCTTTCCTATTGATAATGGATTGCAATTCCATTACTTTTTTCTCTCTTTCAATAAGTTCGTTTTGAGTATTAAGAAGTTCCTTTTGTTTTACGCTAAGATTTTGTTCTAAAGTCAACAACTCATCTTCTTTTTTCAACAGCTCCTCTCTAGTGTTTTGTAATTCTTTTAGCAACTTTTTAGTTTCTTCAGCTTTATTACTCATCATCTGACTATTCTTGGCAGTCAGTAAGTCATAAGCTTCGTTCAAATCATCTAACTGTGATTGTAATTGACGGCAACTAGCGGCTCTTGTAGTAGAGTCTGAAATCAATTGAGTAATTTCACTATTTAATCGTGATAACTTGTCTTTTAACTCAATGTTTTCTGTAGAAAGCGAAGTGTTTTCTTTTTTAATCTCTTGATTTTCTTGAAACGTTTCCTGACGTTGTTGCTTAATCTCTTCAACAACCTTTGGAGATACACAGGATGAAAGCGTTGCTATGATAATAAGGATGGGTAAGATTCTGTAAGTCATAGTTATTCATTTATACTTTCAAATATACATTAGCATTCAGCCCACTTTAAAGACTTTAAAAAAGTTTATTAACATAAGTAGTTTGATTAAACCTTAACTCAATTCGACTAAAACAGGACAGTGGTCAGAGTGTTTGGCTTGACTGAGTATTGCTGCTCTATTTAATCGTGACTCCATAGATTGGGTTGCCAATAAATAATCTATTCTCCAACCTAGGTTTTTTACTCTAGCATTGGCTCGATAACTCCACCAAGAATAGTGATGTGGTTCTTGATTGAAATGACGAAAAGTATCGATAAAACCTAAATTTATGAATGAAGACAACCACTCCCGTTCTTCAGGTAAAAAGCCAGAGGTCTTTTGGTTGCGTTCTGGATTATGTATGTCTATAGCCTTATGACAAATGTTATAATCGCCAGCAATAATTAGGTTTGGAACTTGCTGTATGAGTTCAGAAATATAATGATGAAAGTCTTCCAAAAAAGTCATTTTAAAGGCTTGTCTAGAGTCACCGCTACTACCAGATGGCATATAAACACTAATAACAGAGTAGGTTTCAAAATCAACTCTCATTACTCGACCTTCATTGTCATAGTTTTCATGATTCATGCCATAAGTTACCTTAATTGGTTTTTCCTTGGACAAAATAGCCGTGCCACTATAGCCCGGCTTTTGAGCTGAATACCAATAACAATGATATCCTAAGTTTGTAAAAACACTAGAGTCAAATTGCTCTTCACGAGCTTTGATTTCTTGCAAACAAATGACATCAGGGTCAGTAGATTTTAACCACTCGTCCAAACCTTTTCTTAATGCAGCACGAATACCATTAATATTATAAGTAACTATTTTCATGGATTATCTGAACTTAGTGTTGGCTATGCCGATAACCTGACCTTCCATAATAAATTCGAAATAATAGACTCCAGGTATTAAAACATTGCCCCTTGTCCATAATTGGCATTCACTAATTTTTTGATTGGCATAATCAAAATTATAGTTGGTCGTATATTGTACAACACTGTCGTTTTCAATGGTGGTTTCTTGGATTTTATTAGCTACATTGAGTACTTTACCACGCGGGTCAACTATTCTTATGAAAAGCTCTTTTAAACCTGCATCTGTTACTTTGTTTTCAATAATGTCAAAGCATATACTGAAGTTTTGGATTTTTGATGCTCGTGTAGTAGTGACTTCACGACCACTAGAGCGATAATACACTCCTTCTACATGTATGTTCTCTACTCTAAGCATAGACGCCGTAAATACACGTTCGCTGAGGTCTTGGTTATTTTTTTCTAATGTTCTATTTCTGCTGGAGATTAGCTGATTGGCTTTTTTGACACTATCGTTTTCTAATTGCAGGGCTTGATTTAAGGTATAAAGAGAATCTATGGCAGAAACATACCTTTTGCTTATCTCTTTGAGTCGTCTAATCTTAGCCCTTGCCTGTGTCAACTCTCCTTTAGATCTAAGAAGTTGTTTTATTTCATCGGCATAAGCTAATATGGTTGAGTCACGCTCCTCTAATTGATTACTTAAATCACCATATTCATCTTTTAGAATTTCGTGTTCATCAATCAAATCATCTAAATTGTCTCTTAAGCTAGTTTTTTCTTCCTCATATTGAATAACAGTTTCTAAGGTTTTTTTAAATTGATTTTCTCTTACTATATTGAAAATAATAATAAGAGAAAGCAAGACGGAAAGAATAATAATAATGCGTCTTGACTTCTTATCTTTTAAAGGGCTAATGCTATTATTTGGCTGATCCATTGGTTTCGGTTATTTTAAATTTTTGCTGGTATTTTGATTCAAGTTCAGACAACATCATTGTTTGTATTTGGTCTAATTCATCTGATAAATTACCTCTAGTTTTTTCTTTTAGCATAACAATCATATCAATGAGTTGACGAGCAGAAGTTAAATCTGATTCCGAATAATTGGCAATATCTATATTATCAAGTGCACTAAATGCATTGTGGTGTAGTAAATAAAGTAACTCACTAAATAATTGATCGTTCTTATTCATAAATTAAAAAAATTTTTAGCAAATTTAAGGTATTAAATTAATTTCCTTAAAACTATAAGCCGTGAATAAATTACATCTTTTCTTGGACATAATTAATTTAATTTTTCCCAGAACTTGTTACTCCTGTAAAAGTGTCTTAATTAAGAATGAACGTGTCCTTTGTATAAAATGTTATGTAGACCTGCCAAAACATGTTAGTCGACATAATATACATCAACTCAATCTATGTGTAAAGGGTAAAAATTATAAATTATATAGAAGGTATAAATTCCAAAAAAAGAGTGTTATTCAAAAACTGATTTACGAATTAAAGTATAATAACAAAGCATATTTGGGAGAATATTTGGGCAAAGAACTATATAAAAACTTATCACATCTGGAAAACATAAATTATATCATTCCAGTACCATTACATGAAAAAAAACTAAGCCAAAGAGGTTATAATCAAAGCGAATTAATCGCCAAAGGACTACAACAACATTTAAAATGTGAATTATTGAATGACGTATTATTAAGAAGCGAAAACACAGTAAGTCAAACTAATAAGTCAAGGTTTCATCGGTTTGAAAATATGACAGGTGTTTTTTATTTAACAAAAAAGAAAAAACTAGAAAATAAGCATATCATACTATTAGACGATGTGTTTACTACGGGCGCAACAATTAGTGAATGTATCAATGTATTAGAGCAGATAAAGAATATAACCATCACTATCGTTTGTGTGGCATAATAAAAAAAGCCCCGAACATTGCTGCTCGGGGCTTTCATCAATCTATTTAAAAAGGATTATTGAAGAACAATCTTTTTGTTGATACCACCTGTAGAAGTAGTTATTTCTAAGAAATAAACTCCTTTAGGTTGAGTATTCATGTCAATCACTTGCGTGTACTGACCAACAAACTCTGTTAACTCCTCAGTAAAGATT
>JADHMO010000019.1 GCA_016779995.1 Flavobacteriales bacterium | reverse complement strand
AAATGAATTTTCTTACCATCTAAAGAAGTAAGGGTCATTTGTTGACTATTCGGATTTTTAAAGGGGTAAGCCCCACTACAGATTGGTTCGTCGTGAGATATAATTCTTTTAACATCTTCGACTTTGAAAAGTACGTCACTATCAATCCATAAGATAGAGTCAAATTGTCGAGACTCATAAAGGGCATAATGAGCCATTCTGTTTCTAGCTTGGTCGATTGCACTATATCCATACTGCCTAACAACAGTGAATCCCATATCCTCCAATTTCCTTAGTTCAACATCGACTTGTGGCTCAATCCTGTTTCCTACTGGAACAAGAATGATAGTATTCTTTGTTTGCAAAGTGTCGTTTACTGCGACATCCTGAATAAACTGAGAATTATAAAAAGAAGAGTCTTGTTGTATGGCAAAGGAAAACCCTTCTGTTACTCCATCTTCTCTAATATATGTTCCAAATAAATTTGACTGGGAATTAAAGTAATTACCGTCGATTTCTATAGAGAAGGAAGATCCATAAGATTGTGAGAGGTCATCCTTATAAACAAAGTGTCTTGTTTTATCAAAGAAAAGATTGCCAAATATATTTTTTATAAAGTTAAGTATTTTTTTCATCACGCGATTGTATTTTTAATGTTTTCCAAAAATGTTTTTGTTGTGTATTGCTCTTGTAATTTCAAACCTGAAGTATTAATATTGTTTTCTTTGTATGACGATATGGCATTATAGCAAGATTCAATAAATGCTTTTTCGTCGAAATCAAAGAAATTACCCTGATTAAACATACCCCCCTTAACAAAGAATTTATCATTGTCAGCAGGAATCATGTTTGAGGCTGGAACCAAATGAGAATTTTCACTATTAGCCCAGTCTGTGTGTCCAGCATAGTCTGAAATAACTCCGTATTTACCAAGAGCTATAGCATTAAATTCTGGTAATCCCCATGATTCATTACCCATTCCAATAACAATATCGCAATGATTCAATGTCTCGTTATAAAGATTGTTTTGAACAACCCAAGGAATAAATTGAATGTTGAAGTAGCTATCTTTAACTACACTTCTAATTGACGCCTTGTATTCTTCATCCTCATAAAACTGATTGCCGATAACGCAAACTAAATCGTACTCGGAATTATCTCCAAACTCTTGAAGCCAAGCCTGTATAACTTTGTTGTGTCTTTTTCTGAGTGGTTCGTATTTACCAACCAAACAAAATGTGATTCTATTATCTCCTGTGGATTTTTTTTCTCTTACTGAAAAATTATATTTATCAAAAGGCAAATTGATAACACTAACTTCTTTGTTAAGACTTTCCTCAAAGACTGATTTATTATAATCACACGCGACAATAATCCTATCTTGTTGTTCGAGAATGTGTTTCTCGATATCTGTAAGGCTGTCTAATTCGTGAAAAGTAAACAAAGCTTGGTTGTGACTCAAGAATGATTGTGATTGATTGATGTGCCATAATCTTACAGTAGGGGTATCCCTTGTGTGATTGGATAGGAATTTTAACCTGCAATTATTAATCCAGTCAAAAAACTTGGGATCTTTTTTCTCATGTTCTAAATAAAGATCAGATATGAGGTTCAAATTAGGCTCCAACCCTTGCTCGTAACTCTCTCTGAGCAATAGGCATCCCAACTGACCTAAACTGGTTGGATTGACTGGTACGTCTAAAGTAAAATTGTTATCCATTGATGTATGTGCTTAAAAATTGTTTGAAGTCATTAATATCCGGAGAGTTCTGCCATGAGTCTTCTATCGTCTCACCTTCTTCAGCTTTTTTCCATCGGAAAACAAAATCCGCAGAAGCTTTTAGATAAGGATCATTGATAAACTCTGACTCCCCATAAGGAAATACACATTTTTTTTCACAGTCTTGATCAGAAAATTGTTCTATGTAAATAACGGCAGCATTTAAGAACTTCAAATAGGTGGTATCTGGAAACGGCATGATAGCGTGGCGTAAATCAGGAACAAAGAACAGGTTGACATCCTTTCTTGAATTTGCTATCACGCAGTGAAAATTTCTCATCCAAGCCTCAATCCAGTGATAAGGATCTTCAGATCTCTTGCTTTCAGAGTGGTCGATGATAAAATCACGAAACAGCTTTTTCTCATCTCGATTCTCAGAAAACGAACTTACTCCATACATATCTCTCACTTCTTGTTCTACTTCTTTTTTAAGAGCGTAAGCAATTGGTAATGTTAGATGCTGTTCTCTTGGTGTATATTGAGATAAGTAATCAGAAATAAGTCGAGCTAGAGAGTCTTTACCTACTCCTACTGGACCTGATAAGGCTATAATTTTATGTTCCATATAACTAATACTAAGCTATTGATAGATCATTGTCAACCAAATAAATGACCTAGAAAAACGGTTTGGGGAATATTCATACCAAGGGGAGGGAGGGAACCGACCGATAACTTGGTTTATTCGATAGACTATCGAGAGACATTCGACTCCGAGAATTAAACGATAATCTCATCGAAATCAAAGAAACTGCTTGACAAGCATACGATAACTAATATAAAATTGAAACATAACAAATTATTATCATTAAAATAGAGCAAATACTGTCGTTATTACATAGATAAGATGAGTGAAACAAAGAAAAAGAACAAGAGAACGAGGTTTAAACAGGTCAAATACGAGGATCTAATCCTTCCGAAAGACTTTTTTGAGCGAATAGCGAAACACGATACAGGAAACGAGAAATACACCGATAAGTGGATATTTTTCAGTTCTCAACTGTTATCTTACGTCTTTCGTAACGGCCAAGCAAGGGTATCTACTGAAGCTCTGAACGTCCTTTACTCCAAACGACACTCGGAATTCAAAAAGTTCTTAGAGGAAATGGGATATCTCGTTAAGGTTAAAAATCACAGTACCGACGCTAGACTCTGTGCTACTTACGTAGTTCACGCCAAAGAATGGGTTAAGTATAAGATGCCCGAAGGATTCAAGGACAGTAAGGCGTTTAGGGGTTATGAAGAAAGGCTGAAGCGGGGTTTGTTCATCAAAGAGGATATCAATATCGCTAGACTATCTAATGACGCAGACTTCAATCTCACGTCTAAACGAACAAAGAAAGGCGATGTTCACAAGTCTAAAGAGAAGATAGAGTCAAAAAACCATAAGTTCTCAAAAATGGATAGAGGTTGTCGTTTTCATAACGTCTTCACTAACTGCGTTAAAAAATATCGTAAAGATATGGAACACAAGGGTAAGAAGGTTAAAGAAATTGACATAAGATGTTGTTTTCCATTGCTTATGACATGTTTATATGGAGACAAGCGTTATTCCAAGGGAAGTATGTTCGATAAGGTAATTAATCGCGCAGATGAAAGAAGGGAGTTTAGGCGTTATGTTGACTTTCTGGACTCGAAACCGTTCTATAAAACCATTGGGATTAGCAAAAAAACCTTTGGAATAGCCTTGTTTTCCGAGATGAGCGGCATTAAATGGGAGAGAAACAAGTTAATCTCCTATCTGAAGAAGCATTTTCCATTGTTATACTACCGCATTAAGCGTTTCAGAGCAGCTACTAGCGGTAAGGCATTAGCTTTATTGTTGCAGAGATGGGAGAGTCACATTATGATTGAAAACGTCCTTACTAAAGCAGACTTTGGAGCAATTCCTGTTCATGATGGCATTCTTGTTTCAGAAGAGAACGAAAGAAAGGCTCTCGATTTAATCAAAGAAGCTTTCAGAAAATGCTTGCAAATCAAACACCTTACTGTTAGGATTGGTAACAAGACTAAAAAATTGGTAAGTCAAGGAAGTTAAAAATCGTGAATGATTTATTGTTAAATACTTTGTTTATTTATTGTATCGCTAGTTGCGCGTTTCTCATCGTATCTCCATTTAAAAAGGTTTCGATGATTTATGCGTTCTTTCATGAGGTAAAATTATTCTTGCGTAGTTCTGAACACGTTAAGATATTGGATAACTTAGTATTACATTATGTGATGATCTCTTTTTTTAAGGGCAGGTATCCACTAATCATTCTTTACACTTTTTTGTTTTACTTCTTTTTTCCGATTACTGGAATCTACTTACTCTTTGTTCACTCAAAGGATTTGAGTTTTTGCATGGGTCAAGCTAATGAATTGTGCAAGTGGATGAAAGAAAACCCTGAAAGTTTTAACTGTCAAAAAAATGATCTACCAAAACATTTACAATCAGGATATGAATTATTTGATTTATATCGAGTGAGTGTTATTGCCTATGTAAAAAAGGAATTATGAGATTAGCTAGTATTGAAAAAATAAAGGAAGTCGCAGGACATCCAAATGCTGATAAGCTTGATATTGTTAAGGTGCTTGGTTATCATTGCATTGTTAAAAAGGGAGAATACAAAGAAGGAGATTTAGTTGTTTTTATCCAACCTGATACTGTTTTACCTGACGAGAAATGGGCTGAGTTTTATAAGTCCAAGTCAAAAAGAGTGAAGGCGATTAAACTTAGGGGTGAATGGTCTTTTGGTATTGTAGAAAGCATTCAGAGAGTAGGACTGCTGTATTTTATTGAGGATTGCTCTGAGGGTATGGATGTCACAAGGCAACTGGGAGTAACAAAGTATGAAGCTCCATTACCCCAAGATCTCCAAGCTAAAGGAAAGCTGCCGTTTAATATATTTCCAACTGATGAGGAAAGATACCAAAACTTGGATGAAATTCCTTATGGCGAACCTGTGTGGATTACTTTGAAGATAGATGGCCAATCTGCCAGTTATTATAGCGTCTTCAAAGACGGCGAGTTGCATACTGGTATTACGTCTAGGAATTTAGATCTTAAATTAGACTGTAAAAATAATTTCACCTATATAAATAAAAAGTATGGTATTTTAGACAAATTAGAGAAATTAAGTTTAGAGACAGGAAAGTCTTTTTGTCTTAGAGGTGAGATATTCGGGAATGGAATTCAGTCATCTAAAAATAATCCTCATTCAAAATTACCCGTTGATTTTGCAGCGTTTAATTTGTTGGACGTAGATAATCTCAAATATTTTTCATTTGCATTATTTATGGATATTTTAACTGGTGATTTAAAAGGTATTCCTCATGTCCCAATCGTAGAGGTTAGTGCTTTAACCCCTGAGTTGATTAGCGAATACGAATCAATGGAGCGTTTGAATGGGGATATGTTTGAAGGCGTTGTTGTCAAACTAGAAGACAAAAGATCTTTTAAAATTATCAACAAAGAATATGACTCTAAAAAGTAACATTCTGTCCCAATGTCTCAATAGCTATGCAGTTTTGTCTCATTTTTCGCAGAAAACCCTTGATTTTATGTAGAAATTGTGGCACGATAGTAGCTATGGTTATTATGAGCGAACTGCTCGTTAACATTTAATTAAAAATAAATATGCATACAGATATTAACGGAATAGACTTAATAGACAGAATACTGGACTCTACCAATTTCCACTCTCAACCGTGGAGTACAGGGCGTAAAACACCCAATAGCAACAAGCGTTATATTGGAAATATTGTACATGCTGATACCGAAAATAACAAAGATGGAAGTGTGACGTACACCTTTTTGGCGGCTGGAGTTTCTAAGGAAGCGATTGCGGCTAAAGACGTTGGGGGTCGCATTGTCATCCTCCTTAAAGACAAGGAGATTTACGATATAAAAGATGATAAATTTCATGATTGTGATATAAGTGCCAAGTTAGAGAATGGATTGTTTTATATTACAGTTAAAAGTCAGAAAAAAGAAAAATTAATACAAATAAGTTAGAAAACAATAATAAACATCGCTCATCTTTGTTTTAGGGGGCTTCTGCCCCCTTTTCGGTGTAACTATATGATATATGAGTGATGAAAATTCTAAGCTAACGGAATTGCAAAAAGATATATCCGAGTTAAAGAGTGTATCAAATGATATTCAAAATAAATTTGTAAAACTCCAGTACGATTATAATAGGTTAGATGATGGTATCACACCTTTAAGACACGAGTTAAAGGCTATCATAGAATCTATTAATGGTGTTGCTGGCAATGTAGATAAGATTGGACTGGTTGGACAACTGAGAGATATATCTAATGACTTGCACCATTTAAACAAAGAAGTAAATGCTTTAAAGAATTTTGAGAAAGAGCAGAATAAATTTAATCTTCTTACGGCCACAAAGAATGCTGTAATCCCCATAATATTTGCTATTTTATTGCATATTATGGTTTTTATGTTTGATAGTGGAGGTGGAAAATGAAACACGATATTGAAAAAATAGCAAATGATTTACAGGAATCTTCTTTTAATATACATAAATTAGATAAGGAAAATTTTTCATCACTCGGAGGGGATATTAATATTTTATATTTAGAAGATAAAGAATCTGATGCTTCTTTAGTAAAAGAAGTGTTGGATATTGATGATGTAAATATAGATATAGCTCATAATTATGAGTTAGCCATTGCCAAGTTTGAACTGAAATATTACAATGCTTTTATTGTCGATATTCTGTTAAATGATAAATATTCTGGCTTTGATTATATTGATTTCTTACAAAAGATGGGTATAAAAAACATTGTTGTTTTAACTGGCTTTACAAACGAAGAAGTAAAAAGAAAGTGTACTGAAAGAGGTATTGATAAAATTTATAAAAAGGAAGAGATATTTAACCTTATTAACTCAGGAGGTGGGAATGCTAAGATTTTAGAAAACTTATTATTTAATTAAATTTTATGAATATATCAGATTTAAAAGATAAATTCTTTAACTCTTATTATAGTTTAGTTTTTCATCAAGCTCCTTATGGTATATGCGTTATAAATAAGCAGGGATCGTTTATTAAGTCTAATAAAGTTTTTTCTAAGATGATGGGGTATTCAGCCGATGAATTAAAAGACATTAAATTTATAGATATTACCCATCCCGACGATGTAGAGTATGACAAGCTCTGTATGAGTCAGTTTGAAAAGAAAGAAATTAAAGAGATTAGAATAAAAAAGAAGTATATACATAAAAAAAATTATGAAATAGATGTCTTTGTTGGTGTTAGCCCTATTTATGTGAATGAAGTATTAAAATATTACATTTGTATTTTTCAAGATGTGAATAAAGACAAGATGATTTTTGACGACATCACCGCTTCAGAATACCAAAAACAACAATTAGAAGAATTAAACCAAGAACTAGAAGAGTTTTCTTATATCGCTTCCCATGATTTAAAATCGCCTTTAAGGTCAATAGCCACATTTACCAATTTACTTGAGTCAAAGATTGCGAAGTGCGAAAATGTAGATGAGAAAATTCTTTATTATTTAGATAATATAAAGTCATCTATAACCCAAGCTGAAAATTTAGTAACTGATTTATTAGAATTATCTCGCGCTCAAAAAGAAAACGGCAATGAAATTGAAGTTGATTTGAATTCTTTTATTAATGAGATAGTAAATGATAAATTAAAATATTTAGAGGGAATATCTGATGTTTCTATTAGTATTACTGGCAGTGGGGTTATAAAAGCTCCTGAGTTACATATCTCTCAAGTTTTCACTAATATAATAAATAACGCAGTTAAATACAGGGACTTAAACAAAGATTCTACGATAGATATTAAGATTGAAAATTATGACACTAAGGTTTATGTAGAAGTTTCCGATAATGGTATTGGTATAGATAAAAAATACCACCAAGATATATTTAAGCCTTTTAAAAGATTGCACTCCAATAAGCAGTACGAGGGATCGGGCATAGGACTTTTCACTTGTAAGAAAATACTAGAGAAGTATAATGGGGGAATACTAATAAAACATTCAGAAGAGGGAGTTGGCACTACTTTATCTTTATCTTGGGGGAAAGATCATGCATAGATTAGATGGATACTGGGAAGAAACATTTCAAGCCGCTTTTCAACATTCGCCACACGGAATAGCGATAGTTTCTGATGTTGGGCAATGGGTTTATTTTAATGACTTCCTATGTTCTATGTTGGGCTACTCAGAGAAAGAGTTAAAAGAAAAAACCTTCCAAGATATTACTCATCCTGAAGATTTACGATCAGATTTGGATTTGTATGAACAAGTATTAGAGGGAAAGATTAGAGATTATTCTATAGCCAAAAGATACATTAAAAAAGACGCAAGTGAGTTATGGTGCTTATTAAGTGTTGTTGGGGTTTTTGACGAAAATGATAAGTTTTTGTATTTTGTATCTCAGATTAGAGATAATCATGAGCAATTAATGCAGGAACAGCAATTATTTAATACGGCGGAAGAAACCAGAAAATTTTTAAAAATTCTTTCTCACGACATGAGAGAGCCATTGAGGGAAATTAACTATGAATTACATAAAATTAAAAATATGTATCATGATGTAGGCCCATATATTGAAAATTCAGTAAAAAATATTGAAAGATTATTAGGTCGAGTATCGAATATATTAGAGGATTTATCAATTTATTCCAATGTATCTATGTTAAAAGAAAAAGACAAAGCCATAAAACCATTAGTTTTTACTGATTTTTTATCCAATTATTTTCCTAAAATTATTCAGGAGTTTAATAAGGTGATATCTATAAGGGTAGAAGAAAACGATTTATTTAATTTAATAAATCAGCTATATTTAAATTCTGTAAAATTTAGACATCAAGACAGAATGACTAAAGTAAAAATTAGCTGTTTTGATTATGCAGGGGAATGGATTTTATGTTACGAAGATAACGGTATTGGAATTGATGAAAAGTTTTGGGAGAAAGTTTTTGAACCTTTATTTCAAGTTGAGAAATTTTTGCATGAGGGTAATGGTATAGGACTATCTATATGCAAAAAGATTTGTAAAAAATATTATGGAGATATTATTATTTCAGAGTCTTCCCACGAAGGAACTAGATTTAAAATAAGATTAAAAAAATGAGCGAGAAACAAAAACCTATTAGAGTTGTAGTAGTTGAAGATAATCTTGCAGACAGGGAAATCATACAGGAATTTTTTGTTGCCCCATCAGGTAGGCAGTTAGAATTTTCGTTCTTTGAAGATGGGGAAGCGGCCCATGACTATTTAGATCACAATACTGGAGATATAGTAATACTAGACATTAATTTACCTAAGATTAGTGGGTTTGAGATTTTAAAAAAAATCAAATCAGGTGAAAAACGAGGGAGTATAGTTGTCATCTTAACCTCATCTCCTAATCCAGAAGAGATCGAGAAGGCTTATAATCTCGACGTAAACAGCTATATCATCAAACCAATTGAGTTTAACGCATTCAAAGATAAATTAAAAGTTATGGCAAATTATTTGATTGACATTATAGAAAAACCCAAGTAAGATGGTGTAGTGAATAAATTAATGATTTTCTCAGGTTCGTCACAAAAAGAGACTACGAAAAAAGTCTGCGATTTGTTAGATAATCCTGTAGGAGACATAGCAATTGATAAGTTTCCAGACGGAGAAAAGACAGTCCAGTTTCTTGACAATATTAGAGGTAGAGATATATTTCTAATTCAGTCTTTAATTACTGATGCGGATTTTATGGAAACCTTTATTATGTGCGATGCTGCTCGTAGAGCTTCTGCAAAGCGTATTACGCTCGTCGCACCTTTTGTTGGATACATGAGGCAAGACAGGAAAACAAAGCCAAGGACACCCATCACAGCTAGGTTAGTGTTTGATTTATTGGAAACTGCTGGAGTTGATAGGATTGTGACGATAGATCTTCACAACCCAGCCGCTCAAGGATTTGCTAACTGCCCTGTGGATAATTTATATGGAAGTTCTTTATTCTTTAGGAAATTCCCAGACGTAGATGCGAACAAATACATTGTCATTAGTCCCGATGGCGGTGGAATTAAAATGGCAGAGGCTTTTTCCAGTGTAATAGGTTGTGATTATGGCTTTATACCTAAAATAAGAAAGAATGGACAAATCATAACCAAAGACGTTCAAGGCGACGTTGAAGGGAAAACGGTTTTAATTGTAGATGATATGACGGAGACTGGTGGAACTTTAATTAACGCGATGAACAAATGTAAGGAAGCGGGGGCTGAAAAAGTTGATGCCTTTGTCACTCACTCTCCGTTAACAGAAGAAGGAAAAAAACAGTTGACAAAATGGGATTCTAATGGTATAGTGTTAACTACAAACTCAGTTGGAGTGAAACACAAGTTAAAAACAATAAAAGTTCTTGACATTTCCTCCATTCTGGCTAAAGCTATAAAAAGAATTCACAACAATGAAAGCTTGTCAGAACTATTTGAGATAAAAGGTTTTTAATGGAAAAAGAAAACGAAAATTACACAGGCAAAAGCGCACCTCATTATATGACGTGGTTTGTAGATATTGATGGTACGATATTAAAACACCAGTCAAATCACGATTTGGACTATTTAGAAGACTGCGTTAAAAATGGTAATATAAAAACTTTAGAACAATATACTATTGTTTTAGATGGAGTTCTTAAATGGCAGGAGTCTCTACCTAAATGCGACAGAGTTATTCTTGCCACTGCGAGACTTGAAAGGCACAGAGAGGTGACAGAAACACAATTGGAAATCGCTGGTTTAATATATGACCATATTGTTTTTAATTGTGCCACTGGGCCACGAGTGTTAGTCAATGACATTAAACCCGCTGGAGCCGAAGATTCTAATACTAACGAGGAAATGAAAACAGCCTTTGCTTTTAATTTGAAAAGAGACGAAGGTTTTTTAGAGATCAATAATTCACATTTAATATCTAATGAGTAAGGGAATATTATACGGAGCTTCTTGTTTGGATGCCAACATAACAAGGAAGGGTTGGGGTTATGAAAAATTAATTCAAGCTGAACCATTTTGCATTAAACATCTTGTGTATAACGACGGTGGGGTTTCCTCTGGGCATTTACATAAAGAAAAACAGGAGACTTTTCTTGTTGCCGAAGGTCAGTTTATTTTAACAAGAAAGAAAAGAACTGGACATGATTATAGTATCACTATGAAAAAAGGAGTTTATGTTTTTATTGATGCGATGGAATATCACCAAGTATCATGTGTAAAAGCTGGTTATATTATTGAAATATCAACTGGACTTTTTCCAAAAGATAACTATGTTTTGAAAGCAGGAGATTCTCAAAAATGAGTGAGATTAAAGAATTAAACAAATACTCTGAGATGGATATTTCGTTGCTGATAGGTGATTTTCCTCAGTTGGAAAAGAAATTTTCTCGTTACCAAAAATTGAAACAAGACATTTTAATGAATAGATACGAGAAACCAGAAGTCTTTTCTAGGATTGAAGAGGCTAATTCCTTATATCACCAATTGGAAAACTTTAGAAAGTTTAGAAATTTTGAAAAAAAGTCTTGATTTTTAATCTCATCTGTATTATAATAAAATTATGAGCAAGAAAAATAAAAAATTTCAGGAGTATGGTGGGAATTTTTCTATTGGAGATAAAGTTTGTGTAACTATTGGGACCAAAGAGGTTAAACGAGGGATTATCGTAAACCAAAATGATACGCACGTTCAGATTTTAGATCCAGTAGAATACAAAGTTAAGGATGCAAATGTGTGCATTTCTGACTACCATGACTCCAACATTGAGTGGTTTTCAAAGTCAGCCCCATTAGCTTCCAGAAGAGAAGGAACAAGGGTACATCAGGGTATGTTTGTTCGACCTTTTCCAAAAATGGACTTGACTAGAAGGTTTTCTACTGTTAGACTGTATGAAGTCAGCGATACTTCTAATTTTAAGCAGGACAAAAAAAGAAAATAGTCCAAAAAGTCTTTAAAAAAAATGTTGACTTTTAAGGAAAACCGTATTAGTATAGAAGAATAATAAATTTAAAGGCGTTAACAGCAAACAAATATATTTTTTTTGGTAAAATAAAAACAATACGTCTTGATCAAACAATTTTACAACTTTAGTTACTAACAGCAAATACTAAAATATTCTGTTCGATAAACTGAAAATAAAAACAACGTAACTAGAAAGGAAACAAAATGAAACTAAAATCATACCTAAATAATACAAAGTCCAACAAAAGACCAGTAAGAAAAACTGCGAGGAAGACCACAAGAAAAAATGCATTAGTGTCTGCATTATCAGCAGATGCAAATATTACTAAAACTGAGAATGGTGCAAAGACATTCAAGTCCACCAATTCAAAGGTTCTTGATTTATTCTCCCGTGGTGGAGCGATGAGGGCTGCTTCTGAAACTGAGATTGTTAATGCAGTATCAGCGGCATGGGAAGAGGATTCTCTACTTACCCTGAAAACTTTGTTTTACCTGCGTAATGTTCGTGGAACAGGACAAGGTGAGCGTAGGTTTTTCAGAGTGGCTACTAATTGGCTTGCTAAAAACTTCAGACCAGTGATGGTTAAGAACCTGAAGCTAATCTCCGAATTTGGAAGATGGGATGATGTAGTTGCTTTGGTCGATACCCCTTTGAAAAACGAGGTTATCAAATTAATCAACACTCAACTTCGTAAGGATATTGAAAAATATGACGAAGGTAATTATAGTGATCTTTCACTGATGGCAAAGTGGTTGAAGTCTGAAAATGCATCATCTAAGGAAACTAAAAGGTTAGCTAGAACTGTTCGTGAAGGATTAGATCTATCTCCAAAAAGTTATAGAAAAATCCTATCGACACTGAGAGAAAAGCTTAATGTTGTTGAAAGAGATATGACTGCCAATAACTGGAAGGGTATTAATTATCAGGCCGTTCCATCTCGTGCAGGTCACATTTATTCAAAAGCATTCAGAAAGCACGATGAGGTTGGATATCAAAACTTCTTGGATTCTGTTCAAAAGGGTGAAGCTAAAATTAATGCTTCTACACTGTATCCTTATGATCTTGTTCACAAAGCAATGAGAGGGAATGATGCAACTGTTGATGCCCAATGGAAAGCACTGCCTGATTATTGTGATGGATCAGATAAAAATATCTTAACTATGGTTGATGTGTCTGGTTCTATGACGTGGACTGCGGTTGGAGGATCTATTTATCCAATTCATGTGGCACTTTCAATGGGTATTTACTTCGGCGAAAGAATTAAGGGTGCATTCAATAATATGTTTATGACTTTCTCTACACGGCCAACGATTCAAAAAATCTCTGGATCTACCTTGCAAACAAAGATTCGTAATTTATGTGGATCGGGTTTTTGTGGAAGTACAAACATTCAAGCGGCATTTGATATACTTTTAAATACAGCTATTAAAAACGACGTTCCACAGTCTGATATGCCTTCGACATTGATAATTTTCAGTGATATGGCGTTTAACCAGTGTACAACTAATAATACCTCTACGAACTATGAGTCTATTAAAAGAAAATACAGAGACGCTGGATATGAAAAACCACATTTAGTATTCTGGAATATTCAAGCTAGGAATCAAGAATCTCCCGTTACTGAAAATGAGAACGGAGTTACATTGGTTAGTGGGTTTTCTCCGTCTATTTTTAAGTATATTACTTCAGGGGTATTAAAAACACCCTATGAGAATATGATGGATATCCTCAATGATCCAATATTTGACAAAGTAAAAGTTTAATACGTTAGCGAGGTTTAGCACTAGAGCCTTAAAAAGTGTTTTTTTTAACGAGTGATACTTTAGTGGTTCAAGGTTATACATCGTGTTTTATCGGTTGTATTGGAGGCTCAATTCCTCCCACTCGCTCATTAAAGATGCTTGCAGCAAATATATAGATATAGCACTTCAAGCTCGTGGTTCTGGTTCGAGTCCAGAAATCCCTTAAATAAGGATCTGGTGTAATGGATAGCACACGCAACAATCAAAAAACAGCATCTTGATTAAACTAAATTAATATGAAAAAAAGTATAGTAAGTAAATTGAGTGGTAGGTTTGCCACGGTATCGATAAAAAACAATAAACGCAATCAAGAAATTTGTGGCCAAGTGTTAAGCGAGACTCCTAATTATCTATTGGTTAGAGATATTAATGCGAAGGTAGATCAGCGCATTAAAAAAACATCAATCGCAAAAATCAAAAGCGGAAAGACTTTAGTAAAAGTTTAATATTCGCACAAAAATAAAAAACATATTGACATTTAATAAAAATAAGTGTATAAAAAATTAGGATGCAAATACTCAGTTATATACAGTCAAATCAAAAGAATTCGTTACCGTTTATTGGAACGGAGGCGGCTGATTATGGTCGTATATTTACGAGGATTTGTTGAAATAATTAAAATTTACATTTATTCTTCAGAAAACCTCCTAAATCAACACAAAATTTGGGGGGTTTTTTATTATATTTATCGTAGGAACTGCGATAATCAAGGACAGCGTTTGGGAGTTCAAGTCCATAATAAAAGAGCGAACATCGCATTTAAATCTTGCGGTTTCTTCGGGAAAAGTGTTAAACTTTATTTTTAATGGGGGTATAATTCAATGGAAGAATGCTTTCTTGATAAGGAAGTCACCAAAGTTCGATTCTTTGTGCCCCTACCACTTGTGTATAATTTAAGTATGGAATCCATTGTTGATTATGGAAAATTTTTAAAAGGCAAGCCAAAGAATTTTCAAAGTTTTTTTAAATACTCTCTTGACTATTTGACTAAGCATGGCAAAGTGATC
>JADHMO010000018.1 GCA_016779995.1 Flavobacteriales bacterium | reverse complement strand
GGTTCTGTCGCATTAATTCTATTCAAAGTTAAGATACTTATCTTGGCAATCACAATTCTAAAGATATGTTCAAACATCACCGTTTTCCAAAATCGATCATTTTACAAGCCGTTTATTTCAAATTGAGATTTACCTTGAGCTACAGAGATGTGGAAGAGTTGTTACAGATCAGGGGTGTTGAAGTTGATCATTCTACAATTCAGAGATGGGTGTTTAAGTTTAGTCCAGAGGTTGAAAAGAATATGAACAAAAGAAAACGGCAGGTGGGTTCAAGTTGGAGAATGGATGAAACCTATATTAAAGTGGGTGGTAAGGACCGCTATCTTTATCGAGCCGTAGATAAGTTTGGAAATACAGTAGACTTCTTGCTAACCAAACGAAGAATGAAGGGCTCAGCGCAAAAGTTTCTAAACAAAGCTATAGGTAATAATAGTAAACCAAGAGTAATTAATATCGATAAGAGTGGTGCGAACAAATCAGGAATCCGTTCAATTAATCGTGAGCTGTTGACCGTGAAAAAAATCAAAATCCGACAATGCAAATACTTAAACAATATAGTAGAACAAGACCACCGAAATATAAAGAGGCGAATATCAATAGACACCGGATTCAAGGAGTTTGAGTCAGCACAACGCACCTTGGCGGGTATCGAAGTTGTCAACATTATTAGGAAGGGTCAAATCGCTGATTCGAGAAAAACAACGTTCAAGATTTTTTGTTCTTTAGCAGCATAATTCATCCCGAATCACTAAATTTCAGAATCAGATGTGATTAATGCGACAGAACCAAGCTAATAACAGTATTATTACTATCATTGTTTCGGTTCTAAACTCCAAATAAGTCTCTTTTAAAAGCGATATAGATATTGCCATCATCATTTGGTAAAAATAATCAATTGAAAATGAATTTTATTCTCCTATTTTTACTCATAGAATTTAAATTATGAAACTTTTAATCATAGAAGATGATCAGGAACTTTTAAGAACCATCTTAAAGTACTTTGATTCTTTTGGTTATTTGTGTGAGAAAGCCAAGAATATTGCTGACGCTAAAACAAAGTTGCAAGATCATAATTATGATTGTATTGTATTAGATATCAACCTACCCGATGGAAATGGATTGGAGATATTACAACTATTAAAAAAGAAGCCAGAGAAAAATGGAGTTTTAGTACTTTCTGCTAATGACACACTAGATGATAAGTTAAATGGATTGGATTTAGGGGCTGATGATTATTTAACAAAGCCTTTTCATTTAGCTGAACTCAATGCAAGGGTAAAATCTATTGTAAGACGAAATAATTTTAAAGGGAATGACGAAATTGAATTCAACGAAATTTATATTGATACAAAATCCAATGAGGTTAGCGTAAATAAGGAGAAAATTAAATTGACAAAAAAGGAATATGAATTGCTATTATTCCTTATGTCTAACAAGGATAGAGTTGTTACAAAACAATCACTATCAGATCATATTTGGGGAGATTATATTGATTTATATAACTCCTATGATTTTATCTATTCACATCTAAAAAATTTACGTAAGAAAATTATGGAAAAAGGTGGGAATGATTATATCAAAACCATTTATGGGATTGGCTACAAATTCTCGAATAACGACTAAATGAGATTATTAAATCGAACGTTAATCATACTAGTTTTATCCGCATTTTTTATTGCTGGATTTTCTTCTGTTGTCCAATTTTATTGGGTTAAAAACAAAATAGAGGAAAGGGTAGATAGAAAACTTTTTAGAGAAAAAAAGTTCATAAAAAAACAACTTAAAGACATAGAACCAAAGGATGGGTTTAGTTACAACACAGAGAGAGCGAGTGTAAAATTCCTAATGAAGAATAATACAATAGCCAAGGATAGTTTATTTTATGGTGAGGTTTTAGATGAAGATGGCGAGAAAACCATGCATAGAACATTGCTAACTTATGTCAATATTAAAGACCAAAACTTTAAAGTAGAAATACGCAAAGAAGTTGAAGAAACCGAAACTTTTATTCAGAGTATCTACCTCACCTTTTTAATGACGCTTTTTTTAGTCCTTTTGATTTTTATTCTTCTAAAATACTACCTTCTTAAAAATACTTGGTTACCTTTTTTTGAAACACTACATAAATTGCAAATAAGTGATTTTCAAAATGACCAAATTAAATTTGATGATGATATTAAAATAAAAGAATTTAAAGATTTAAATAATGAGTTAAACATTTTATCGAATAAGGTTTATGATGAATTTCAATCTCAAAAAACATTTACTGAAAATGTTAATCATGAGTTAATGACTCCTTTAGCAATTATTAGAGGAAAACTGGAATTAATAATACAGTCAGAACACTTAAAAGAACAAGATTTAAAATTGGTTTCAGACATATTTGTTACAATTGATAGACTTACAAAACTCAATAAATCGTTAGTATTATTATCTAAAATGGATAACCATCAATTTGAAGACAAAATAAGTGTTAATGTCCAAGAATTAATTGATGAAATATTGAACTCATTAGAAGATCAGATTAGAAGTCAAGAAATTAAGGTTCGTAAAAAATATAATATTGACATTAATCTAGCCATTAATGAAATGCTAGCCTATATTTTGTTCTCTAACATTATAAAGAACGCCATTTTTCACAATAAAGAAAGTAAAGGTTTTATAACCATTGAATTGGATAAAAACAAAATAGAAGTAAGTAATTTGGGGAATAATAATAGCATTAAACATCAAAATATTTTTGACCGTTTTGTAAAAGAAAGCTCATCAGAAGATTCAATTGGATTGGGGCTTTCTATTGTTCAAAAAATTTGTAAATTAAGTAATATCAAAATCCAATACAGCCAAAAAAAAGATATTCATTCTTTTAGATTAATATTCCAGCCAGTCTAAATCCTTTTTTCTACAGTTTTCCTACAGAATTAGCATAGAATAAAAACAGAATTGCTATCCAATATTTGTATTGTAATAGACTAACCTATTATAATATAAATAAAGAAATGAAAACACTATTAGTACCAACTGATTTTACAGAATATGCTGACTTTGCATTAGAAGTAGCTGCTTCCATCTCTAAAAAAACAGGAGCAAAAATATACTTGTTAAACGTAATAGATAAAATTTATAGGAAAGAAGATGGCTCTTATAATCGATATGAAGATGTTACTTTAAATGGAATCACAGAACACAAGGAAGTTGATAAAAGGTTCAATGAACGAAAGAAAAAATATCAACTTCAAGATGTAGAGCTATTAAAAGAATCCCAATTCGATACAGTGTATGGCTCTATTTTAAAATACGCAGACCAATACAAAGCAGATTTGATAATAATGGGAGCATATGGCAATTCTGGTTCTGAAGAATCTTTTATTGGCTCTAATACCGAAAGAGTAATGAGAAATTCGAGTATTCCTGTTCTAACAATTAAGCAACGATACGAAAATTTTAATATAAACAATATAGTATTTGCTTCTTTATTCCTAAGTGAAGCCAAACGCATATTTCCAAAACTGAAATCATTTGCTGAACTGTTTAATGCTAAAATTCACTTATTAAAAGTGATTACTCCTGCAAGATTTGAAAGAACTCCGATTGCAATTGCTTTGATGAACAAATTTGCAGCTGAATTTAACTTGAAAGATTATGCTGTAAATCTTTATGCAGACAATTCAGTAGAAGGGGGAATTATCAACTTTAGCAATGAAGTTGAGGCAGACATTATAGCTATTACCACTCATGGAAAACGAAGATTAACCTATTTAATTAACGGTAATCTAACGGATGAAGTGGTAAACGAGTCGGCAAAAGCAATACTTAGTTTCAGAGTAAGGGATGTTCTAGAAGAAATTAGTGAGGAATTCAGAGAAAATTACAGGGATTATTATTACGGAAGTGACTTTTAAACTTACAAAGAGAACTTTCTACAGATTTTCTACAGAATTGAAACAGAAAAAATACAGAATTGAATAAAGATGTTTGTTTAAAGAATCAAAAAAATGAAAAATGAATCTGTTATTACTATGATGATTAAAGAAGAAATTAAATTTCTTCATTTTCCAAAAGAAGATGTATTGTTTATTAGCGATGACCAAAAGATAAGAATGAAGAGTTTGAATAATGCTATTTCTCTAGGGAATTTGGATCATCAAAAAGTAAAAATACTATTTCAGGATGTTGAGGGTGAAAAACAGGTAGAAACAACCATTTGGGGATTAACAGACAAAGATGTTATACTTAAACAAGGCACTACTATCCCCATCCATCGGATTGTAAAAGTGAATTTGATTTAACCTTTAAAATATAATGTTATGCAAAAGAGAATTTTAACAGAATATCGGAAATTACCGAAAGAGGTAAAAAAGGCTTTAAAAACGGACTATCCTTTTGGATTTGAGAATATATTAACCACCATTAAAATGGTCTCCAAAGGAGAATCTACAAGTGCTCTTTTGTACAATTTTAACGATACACTCTATTTGATTAAATATAAGGTGAAGAAACGAATTGATCAGCACCTAGATGAGACTGAAGAAGATGAGCAATTTAATAATGACGAAATGGATATTTCCAATTCATCCCCACCATTTAAGGAAGGAGATACTAAGAAAAAACTAAATTAATTTATGAGAAAGGAATAATCTTCTTACGTGTTGCAGTGTTGATAAACATTGTTAACTAAAAGCCTTGTCGAGCTTGATGTAAACAAACCAATCGATGAATTAATAAAAAATAGATAATCATAAAAAACAAAAAGATGAAAGCAAAATATTTAATTATTCTAGTAGCAATGTTTGTTTCTACTATAGCAATAGCCCAAGAAAGAACTTTAAAAGCTTTTTATACAGGTTATGATGATGAATCCGAACTGTATTCTTTTGAAGATGCGGATGGGAATTACATAGAATTTAATACTGTAAAAAGTGAGGTGCTAAAAAAATTCAATTTAGAAACTCCTGAATTCGTTGACGAAGCATTTTTAATAACCTATGTAGTTAAAAGTATGGGAGATGAAGATGACGAAGATTATTCTGAAGAATTAACCATTGTAAAACTTCAACCTACTGTATTGAAAAGGAATGAAGAACCAGAATATGAAGAGGATGAAGATTAATTATTGTGCTAGCAATAAAGTTGAAAATTGTTTAACGTTAAAACATAAAAATCATGAGCAAATTAAAAATTAAACCTCTTTCAGATAGAGTCTTGGTTAAACCCGATGATTCAGAAGAAAAAACGAAAGGAGGAATCATTATTCCTGATACTGCAAAAGAAAAACCTCAGAGAGGCAAAGTTTTAGCTGTTGGTAAAGGAAAAAAATACGAACCCATGACGGTTAAGAAAGGAGATAATGTTCTTTATGGGAAGTACTCAGGAACAGAAATTAATATAGCAGGAGAAGATGTTCTCATTATGAATGAATCTGATATCTACGCTATTATTTAATAATACTTACTAAAAAACTAAAAATGGCAAAGCAAATAGGTTTCGATACTGAAGCAAAAGATGCACTCAAAAAAGGTGTTGATGCATTGGCAAATGCAGTAAAAGTTACCCTTGGTCCTAAAGGAAGGAATGTCATTATCAAAAGAAAGTTTGGATCTCCTTCTATTACAAAGGATGGGGTTTCAGTAGCTAAAGAAATAGACCTCAAAGATCCTGTGGAAAATATGGGAGCCCAAATGGTTAAAGAAGTAGCTTCAAAAACTGGATACAGTGCTGGAGATGGAACAACTACGGCAACGGTATTGGCACAAGGAATTATTCATAGTGGTTTTAAAAATGTGGCAGCAGGTGCTAACCCTATGGAAATAAAAAGAGGAATGGATGCGGCAGTAAAAGAGGTTGTTTTGCAACTTAAAAAACAATCAAAACAAATTGGTAATGATTTTCGGTTGATTGAACAAGTAGCTACTATTTCTGCCAATGGAGATGCTCCAATAGGTAAATTGATTGCCGAAGCAATGCAAAAAGTAGGCAAAGAAGGGGTAATAACTGTAGAAGAAGCAAAAGGGATGGAAACGGATGTGAAAGTTGTTGAAGGGATGGAGTTTGATAGAGGGTACTTATCACCATATTTTGTGACTAATACAGAAAAGATGGAAGCAGAATTAGAAAATCCCTATATTTTGATATACGATAAGAAAATATCAACGATGAAGGATTTACTTCCCATACTCGAAAAGTCAGCTCAATCAGGTAATCCTTTATTAATTGTAGCGGAAGATATTGATGGCGAAGCACTAACTACTTTGGTGGTAAACAAAATAAGAGGTTCATTGAAAGTTGTTGCAGTTAAAGCACCTGGTTTTGGAGACAGAAGAAAAGAGTTGTTAGAAGATTTAGCGGTGCTAACTGGAGGGACAGTGATCTCTGAAGAGCAAGGACATCAACTGGAAAATACTGAATTAGAGACATTAGGAAGAGCAGAAAAAATCATAGTTGATAAAGATAACACCACTATTGTAAATGGAAAGGGTAAAAAGGATAAGATAAATGCACGTGTAAAACAGATAAAGACACACATTAAAAATTCAACCTCCGATTACGACAAAGAAAAATTACAAGAGCGTTTGGCAAAACTTTCCAGTGGTGTAGCCATTCTTTATGTTGGAGCAGCTACAGAAATAGAAATGAAAGAAAAGAAAGATCGTGTAGATGATGCCGTACATGCTACTAAAGCTGCAATTGAAGAAGGCTTTGTACCTGGGGGAGGAATTGCCTATATACGATGTATGGCTACATTGGATAAATTGAAAGTAACAGGTCAGGAGCAAAAGCTAGGTGTTGCTATTATAAAAAAAGCACTAGAAGAACCATTAAAACAGATTGTTCAAAATGCAGGAATAGATGGCTCCATCATTGTCGAAAAGGTAAAAGAGGGCAATAAAGACTTTGGTTACAATGCACGAACTGAGCAATTTGAAAATTTGTATGAAACGGGAGTTATCGATCCTGTTAAGGTAACTCGAATCGCTTTAGAAAATGCCGTTTCTATTGCAAGTCTTTTATTGACGACAGAATGCGTAATCAGTGAAAAACCTGAAAAAAAAGAAAAAACGCCTACCCCAGCTTATGATGGTGCGTATTAGTACTTCATTTATTGCAGCAGAATCGCATTATTAAGCGATTCTGCTTACTTAAATTAACTAAGAAATGATTCATCCAAAAACAGAACTAAAATTTATATCAACTGAGAAAGGATATGGGTTAGTCGCAAAAGAATTTATTCCGAAAGGAACAATTACTTGGGTTCAAGATAAATTGGATAGGGTTTTTAGTGACAATCAGGTAGAAAAAATGGATGATATACATAAAGAAATAATAGAACATTATTCTTTTCGAAACAATAAGGGAAATTATATTTTATGTTGGGATAATGGAAAGTATGTAAATCACAGTTTTAAATCCAACTGCTTAACCACTCCTTACGATTTTGAAATTGCAGTACAAGATATAAATGTTGGAGAAGAATTAACTGATGATTATGGTTATCTAAATATAGAACAACCTTTCAAAGCACTTCCCGAAAAAGGGAGTAAAAGAAAAACAGTTTATCCGAATGATTTAACAAAATATTTTAATGTTTGGGACAAACAAATAAATGAAAGCATTAAACATTTGAGGGTAGTTGATCAACCGCTAGGGCATCTTTTACCCATTAAAATAAAAAGAAAAATTAATCGAATACTTGAAGGTAAACAACCTTTAGAATCAATATTAAACTGTTATTATCAACCAAAAAAACCGACTTATAATGAACAATAAAAGATTTCACATGTCACTTCCTTGTAAAGATGTTTCTGCAACAAGAAGGTTCTACGAAAAAGAATTGGGTTTTAAAATTGGAAGGAAATCATACTACTGGGTGGATGTTGATTTATTTGGAAACCAAATCACATTTACTTTAGATGAAAAATCAATTTTGAGCACTAAAAAATATTCGTTCGAAGATGTATTACTACCCTCATTTCACTTCGGAATTATCTTAGATGAGGATACATGGACAGATTACTACACAAGACTTAAAGACAAAGATTATTTTGCAATAGGATCAACAAAATTCTTGGAAGATCAGAAAGGGCAGCACAAATCTTTCTTTATCAAAGATGTGAATGGATATTTTATTGAATTCAAAAATTTCGCTGAATCAGATGAGATTTTTGAAAGTGATGATGAATAGGTTTTTTCTTACTATGAGAAGAAGTAAAAGAAATATAACCAAGAAATTTTATCAATCCCGATTTGGATTTATTGTCATTATGGGCATTTTACTCCTCCTTCTTCTGATGTTAATTCAATTGATTAATTAGAACTAGTTATGATAAAAAATACAATTAAATCGAATATAAATAATCCGAATTTTAAGGCAATCATTTTTGATCTTAACGGAACAATTGCAGCAAGAGTTTCTGATCATCCTGAACACATTGCTTACAGAAATAGGTACATAGAAAACCTTACTAAAGAGCCTGTTACTGAAAACCTGCCTATGCTAACATCAGCAGCATTAAAGATTTATGATTTAGATCCACAAAAATATTATCTGTACCGTAATTCAAGAATAGATTGGAACATATTTAATTCGTTTAATTCAAACACATTTGATGTGTTGACCCAATATTACAATTGGGGCTATGATTTGGTATTATATACCGATTGCTATACTGTACAAATTGAAGAGACGCTAAAAATTTTAAACCTAAAAGACTTTTTTAAACTAATTATTTCTGCCGAAGCAGGATTTAAAAAACCGAGCTCTAATGCATTTAAATATATTTCCAAAAAATTAAATATAGCGGTTACTGATCTCTTAATGATTGCCAATGATTGGACTCAAGACCTTGAACCATTACACCGTTTAAATGGAAATACCGTTTGGATAAAATCTGAGAAATACTTATCAAACACTCAAAAAATTATTGCAGATTGCCAACATCAGTATATGGTTCCTAATTAGCTATTTTATTATAAATGAAAAACAAGTACATTGATTTAATAGAGCAAACTTTCGAGTTTCCACAAGAGGAATTTCAATTAACAGCTACAAATGAGTTAGAATTTCACGGTATTGATTTAATGGAATTAATCAAAAAGTATGGATCGCCATTTAAGTTTACCTACCTCCCAAAAATTTCTAAAAACATACAAAAAACAAAGTTATGGTTCCAAGAAGCTTTTTTAGATAATAACTATTCAGGAAAATACCACTATTGCTATTGTACAAAAAGCTCTCATTTTAAACATGTATTAGATGAAGCATTAAGAAATGACATTCATATTGAAACTTCCTCGGCTCTTGACATTAATATCGTTAACAAGCTAAAAGAGGTTGGTAAAATATCCAATAAAACATATGTGCTATGTAATGGTTTTAAGAGGGACGAATATGTCAATAATATTGCAGAACTAATTAATTCTGGACATAAAAATTGCATCGCTATTATTGATAACTACGAGGAAATTCATTTATTAAATGCTCAAATAAAAAAGAATTATAAAATAGGGATTCGCATTGCTTCAGAAGAAGAACCAAAATTTGAGTTTTACACCAGTCGATTAGGCATTGGGTATAAAAACATTGTTCCATTTTATCGCAGGGAAATTGAAAAATTGAAAAATGTAGAGTTAAAAATGCTCCATTTTTTTATTAATACAGGAATAAAAGATACCGCCTATTATTGGAACGAATTACACAAATGTTTAAAGGTATATATAGAATTAAAAAAAGTATGCCCCACTTTGGATAGCTTGAATATTGGAGGAGGATTCCCTATAAAAAACTCTTTGGCATTTGAATACGATTATCAATATGTCATCTCAGAAATTATTCATCAAATAAAAATAACTTGTGATGAAGCAGGAATAGAAGCTCCTGATATATTTACTGAATTTGGATCTTTTACGGTTGGAGAAAGTGGAGGAGCAGTTTATGAAGTACTGTATCAAAAACAACAAAATGACAGAGAGAAATGGAACATGATCGATTCTTCTTTTATTACTACTCTCCCCGATTCTTGGGCAATTAACAAACGTTTTATTATGCTTCCTATTAACAATTGGGAGAAAGAATATGAACGAGTTTTATTAGGAGGACTGACTTGTGATAGCGATGATTATTACAATAGTGAACAACATATAAATGCCATTTATCTTCCTAAATATAACAAGACAACTCCTTTATATATCGGATTTTTTAATACAGGGGCATATCAAGAAACCATAGGTGGGTATGGAGGGTTGCAACATTGTTTAATTCCTCAGCCTAAACATATTTTAATTGATTACGATGAGCATGGCAAACTCAAAAGTAAACTGTTCCGGAAACAACAAACAGCAACTGATTTTTTAGAAATATTAGGACATTAAAACATTGAGAATGGAAAATAAAAATTATGGAGGAATACCTGATGAATTTGCAAAAAAAGAAAATGCAAAAATCGTGTTAATACCTGTTCCTTATGATAGAACTAGTACCTGGCAAAAAGGTGCAGATAAAGGACCTCAAGCTTTCTTAGAAGCATCAGAAAATATGGAGTTGTACGACATTGAAACCGATTCTGAAGTATACAAAGAAGGTATCTATTTAGCACCTCCTATTTTAGAAAATTCATCTCCTGAAGCGATGGTTGATGAGGTGTATAAAACCACTAAAGATTACTTACTAAAGAAGAAATTTGTGACGCTAATTGGTGGAGAACATTCTATTTCTATTGGTTCTATAAAAGCATTTAACGAAGTCTTTAATGATTTAACTGTTCTTCAACTCGATGCACATGCTGATTTACGAAAAGAATACGAAGGAAGCACTTGTAACCATGCTTGTGCTATGTATGAAGCCAATCAAAATACGAACCTCATACAAGTTGGTATTAGAAGTATCGACAAGAGTGAGAAATTGGTAATGGATAGAGAAAGGGTATTCTTTGCGCATGAAATGGAACAAGATGATTATTGGATGGATAACGCCATCGATTTAATGACCGATAATGTCTTTATTACCATTGATTTAGATGCCTTCGACCCATCAATACTTCCATCAACAGGTACTCCTGAACCTGGTGGTTTGTGGTGGAATGAAACGTTGATTTTCTTAAAACGAGTATTTTGCGAAAAAAATGTAGTAGGGTTTGATATTGTAGAGCTATGTCCAAATCCATACGATAAATCTTCTGATTTTTTGGTCGCAAAACTGTATTACAAAATGCTCAGTTATCGATTTCAACCAAAAACGATAAGCGAAGAAGAGATAATAGCAACAGAAGAAGAAACAGTAACCTTTAAGAAAAACAAATTTAATGATGAATACGATGACTAATGGAGTTGTTTCCAACTTTATGGAAAAATATTTCCTTCATTTTAATGCAGCAACATTAGTTGATGCTGCCAAAGCATACCGCAAAGAATTAGAGAATGGTTCAAAGATGTTGATTTCATTAGCAGGAGCTATGAGCACTGCTGAAATAGGAAAAGTATTGGCTGAAATGATTCGTGAAGATAAAGTACACATTATATCCTGTACAGGAGCAAATTTAGAAGAGGACTTGATGAATTTGGTGGCTCACTCCCATTACAAGCGAATTCCAAACTATAGAGATTTAACCCCAAAAGGCGAATGGGAATTACTATTAAAAGGGTTAAACCGTGTAACAGACACATGTATTCCGGAAGAAGAAGCCTTTCGCAGGCTACAAAAACACATTTTTAGAATATGGGAAAAAGCTCAAGATAATGAGGAGCGTTATTTTCCACATGAGTTCATGTATCAGCTCATTTTATCAGGTGTGTTAGAAGAGTATTATGAAATAGACATTAAAGATAGTTGGATGTATGCTGCAGCTCAAAAAAACTTACCGATAGTCGTTCCTGGATGGGAAGACAGTACAATGGGAAATATTTTTGCTTCCTATGTAATGAAAGGAGAATTAAAAGCAAGTACCATGAAATCGGGTATCGAATACATGACTTATTTAGCCGATTGGTACACCAATAATTCTGAAAATGGAGTTGGTTTTTTTCAAATAGGTGGAGGTATTGCAGGAGATTTTCCTATCTGTGTAGTTCCAATGTTGTATCAAGACATGGAACAAGAAGATACTCCTTTTTGGAGCTACTTTTGTCAAGTTTCAGATTCTACTACGAGCTATGGTTCTTATTCTGGAGCTGTTCCTAATGAAAAAATTACTTGGGGTAAATTAGACATAGAAACGCCCAAATTTATTATTGAATCGGATGCTACTATTGTTGTACCGCTGTTCTTTGCTTATTTATTGAAATGGTAAAAAATAACATAAATAATATCCTACGATGTTCAGCAGGGTTACTGTTGATATTGATGTGTGCCAGTTTTTCGGAAAAAGAATATAAAATAAATAATGAAGAGGTTATCGTCAAAATGATATCCGCTATCAAAAGTATTAAGACACTTAAATATACACTAAAAAATACCGAACGAATTAATGGAAAACTACTCACAGGGTTACAAGAAATTAAATATCAGGCATCGCCATTAAAATGCTATGTCCATATGAAATCCCCTAATCCAGGTTCGGAACTTTTATTTGTAAAAGGGGTTAATAATAATAAAGCGATATATAATCCTAATGGATTTCCATATTTTAAAATGAATCTTGACCCTATGGGTTCCCTGATGAGAAAAAATAACCATCATACCATTTATGAAGTTGGATTTAAAACGATGGCAAAAATTATCACTAAAGGATATAAAGAAAAAAACTATTCATTCACCTATAAAGGAGACACCATCTGGAATCGTATAAATTGCCACATATTTTCCATAAGCAATACTAATTTTAAAATAAAGAGCTATACAGTTAAAGAAAAAGAAACCATTAAAAGTATTGCCAAAAAATATCAAATAAGCGAATATATGATACTTGAATTAAACCAAAAACTGAGTGATTTTAATGATGATTTAACACTCAATCAAAAAATTATGATTCCTACTACTTATGCTAAAGAAATAGAATTGTATATCGATAAAAAAACGTTTTTACCTGTATTTCAAAAAATTTCTGATAACAAAGGGTTATACGAACAGTATGAATATAGCAACCTCAAACTTAATCCTACTATTTCTGATGAAGAATTTACTCCTGCAATTTTTGATTAAAAAAACAAACTATGAAACTTTTAAATTCCGTTGTACGTGAAACTGTTAGGTTAGGAAAACCTTTCAGGCAATCCTATAAAGAATACGGTTACATTATTCAACAAAAAGCATTACGGAGATTATTGGAAAAAGCAAAAAATACTGCTTTTGGAAAAAATTATGGATTTACAACTATTCTTAACTCCGAAAATAGTATTGAATGTTTTCAGCAAAATGTTCCTGTTTTCAATTATCAATCAATTTATGATCAATGGTGGAGTAAATCTCTAAAAGGAGAAAAAAATGTTTGTTGGCCAGGTAAAGTAAAATACTTTGCCCTTACTTCTGGCACTTCAGAAGCTTCGAGTAAACGCATCCCTATTACATCCGATCAATTACAATCAATCATCAGAACAAGTACCAATCAGCTACTTACTTTATCAGATTATTCACTTTCTAAAGATTTTTACAATAAAAGTATATTAATGTTAGGAGGCTCAACAGACCTTGTAACTGTTGATGATCATTTTGAAGGTGACTTAAGTGGTATTCTCTACAGTAAGTTACCCATTTGGTTCAATCATTTTTATAAACCAGGAAAGAAAATCGCATCTGAAAAAGATTGGAATACAAAGCTTGATTTAATAACCAAATCTGCTAAAGATTGGGATATCGGAATTATAGCGGGAGTACCAGCTTGGATACAAATTTTAATGGAGAAGATTGTCGATTATTATAAAGTTCAAAATATTCATGAAATATGGCCTAACCTTAAGTTTTTTATTCATGGTGGAGTTAATTTTGAGCCTTATAGAAAAGGGTTTAGCAAATATTTAGGTGAAGAAATTTATTATCAAGAAACTTATCTTGCTTCAGAAGGATATTTGGCATTTAAAAATGGCTTAAAAAGTAATGGAATGCAACTGGTATTGAACAATGGTACTTTTTTTGAATTCGTTCCTTTTAACAAAAGAAATTTCTCGCCAGATGGTTGTCTAATGAACAATCATGAAACTTTATTACTCGATGATGTAAACACGGTAGAAGAATATGCTATTCTTATTAGCACCAATGCGGGAGCATGGCGTTACTTACTTGGGGATACCATAAAGTTCACTTCTTTGGAAAACTATGAAATTGTTATAACAGGTCGTACTAAACATTTCTTAAGCCTATGCGGTGAACACCTTTCTATAGATAATATGAACAAAGCAATCCAATTGATTTCTAATGAGTTTGATTTGGATATACGAGAATATACGGTTGCAGGCATTCCTTACAATAACTTATTTGCCCATAAATGGTTTATTGGATCTAACAAAGAAGTAGATAATTTATCTCTCAAACAACGATTGGATGAGATTTTAATGGAGCTAAACGATGATTATAAAACCGAAAGGAAGTATGCATTAAAAGAAATCATCATTGAAGTACTTCCTAATCATTTATTCTATAAGTGGATGAAATTAAAAGGAAAAGAAGGGGGGCAAAACAAATTTCCAAGAGTACTCAATAAACAGCAGTTTGAGGAATGGGAACAATTTTTATTTAATGAAAAAAGGAAGATATGCTGGAATTAATTATAAAATCAATTGGTTTAGGCTTGATGCTAAGCCTATTTATAGGACCTGTTTTCTTTCTTTTAGTAGAAGTGAGCAGCCAATTTGGAATTAAGGTTGGTTATATAGTATTAGCTGGAGCTTTACTAAGTGATATTATATTCATTTTACTGAATTATTTTTTTTTAGATCAGCTATGCGATATAGGCATTCCAGAAAAATTGATAAAAATAACAGGTGGAATAATCTTTATGGTTTTTGGAATAACCTATTTCCTTAGAACCCCAAAAAAAATAAATACTAACCGTTCTCATTCATCAAATTTCTTTTTAAAAGGGTTTCTTTTAAATACATTTAATCCAGCAATTTTTTTCTTTTGGCTAGGTGCAGTCTCTTACGGAGCATCACAATTTCAATCCATACAGTTAATAAACTATTTCTTATTGGCATTATTCATTGCGATTTCGTTAGACAGTTTAAAAATTTATTTCTCTATCTATTTTTCTAAAATGGCTGCACGAAAAAAGCTGTTCAACATAAACAAACTGACTGGGTCTGGGTTGTTTGTTTTAGGTATCCACTTAATTATACAGAATCTATACTAAAAAATGATTTACAGAAAATCACATAAAGAAGTTAGGAGATTTTATCATAAAGTCAGATGCTACTTGATGCCATTATTTTTTGCTCGTTTATTAAACTATAAATAAGAAGTTATGAAAATTTTAATACCATCTCAATTAGCAATCGATTATACTGAACCCGTGTAATCTTTGCAGCTATCAAAGCACAACGGAACATTTTCTCCAAAGAAGAAAAAAATATTGTTACCGTTTAAATCCGATAATCTCCATCTCTTAGCATATGCCATTAACTTGGCAAAAGTAATTAATGGAGAAATTATTGTACTAGCCGATTTAAACATTAATAAAGAACAGTTGGAGGGAATTACTGTTGAGGAAGAATTGAAAAGATCTTGGTATAAAAAGTTTTGGGAGTTTTATTCGCTAAAAAATCAATACATCAGTACCTTCAATGAAGGTAAAAGTAAACTGATGATAAAATTTATTTATGAATTTAGAAACGTTAATCTTCTTGAAGGAATTGTCGAAATTGGGAAAAAATATCCTGTTGAATATATTGTTTTATCTCATAGTGATTTTGTGAATGACGATATCAAGCAAATGTTATTGGAAACAAAAACACCTGTTTTGATTGTACCTGATGGTTATCAATCGAATATACCGAAGAATATTGCTTATGCTACTGACTTTCATAAATTTAGTAACAGTGATCGAGTTGCCAATCAAGTCCTAGATTTAGCTAAGCTACTAAATGCTAGTGTCCATTTTTTGCATTTAACCGAAAAATCTCACACGATAGAAGTGGAAGATGTAGATTTTTTTAATCAACTTTTAAAGGTAACACATAAAAACAATCAACATACGATGGAGATCGTTAAGGGTAGTGATTCATTGGTTGCTTTGCAAGAATATGTTGTAAATTCTAATATCGATTTAATCGTTGTAATTCAACAACATAGAAACTGGCTGCATGATTTGTTTCATGAAAGTTTTAGCGAAAAAGTTAATGACCTCAATAACAAGCCATTATTGTTGTATAAAGATTAAAGAATAGCTCTTATTAATTGAGATAGATAAAAAACTTGATAATTTAAGATATGAACTCAGAAGTTTTTAAGTACGTAGGTTTCTTAAACCAAAACTATACTTTTGTCGATAGAAACGGTAAAACAGTAAATTTCGCTAAATGCAGGAAAGACTTGATTGAAATCTTTAAATTAAATAATGATGAAAATATTAATGAATGGTTTAAAATCAATTACTTTGTAACACAGCCTCAGAATCATTTTAGCGATAACGAAGGTATCTATATAGTTAGTGATATGGAAATACTAAAGCAATAAAAATATAGAAAATGAAAATATGTTTCATCATGTATCCTTGGGAAAAGGTAAACCCAAAACAGGATTCAACACTACGCATCATCCACGAAAGTGTGAAACGAGGATATGATGTGGCGATTACTCATCCTCAAAATTTAACCATTCGAGATAGTGTTACATTAAGTTTATGTAAAACTGTTCAAATTTCCGAAAAATTAACTACCAGTATAGCGGGCTTTTATAAATCAGTTTGTTTTACCAGTGGAATGAGGCCATTAAGTGAGTTTGATGTGATTTTCATGAGAGACAATCCACCTGTTGACCCCATCATTTTTAATTTCTTGGACTCTATTAAAGAAGATGTCTTTATCATTAATGCCGTTAATGGATTAAGAGAAGCTAACAACAAAATCTACACCGCAGCATATTATGATCCCAATCGAGAATTAATTCCTGCAACACATGTCTCTAAAAACATTGAATACTTGATGCGGATTATCAAAGAGTCCGAAAACGATAAAATGATCATGAAACCTTTAGATGGGTATGGTGGTAGCGGGGTAATTGTAATTGAAAAATCTGCCATGCACAATATCAAATCGTTATTAGAATTCTACATTGACAGAGGAGATGGAAAATCAAACTATGTGATTATCCAAGATTATGTTGAAGGAGCTGAAGATGGCGATGTTCGAGTATTAATGTTAAATGGAAAGCCTATCGGAGCTATCCGAAGAAGACCAGCAAAAGGTGATGCTAGGTCTAACATCTCTGCTGGTGGGACAGTTGAAAAATATAAATTAACAAAAGCTGACAAAATTCTCTGTGCTAAAATTGGAGATAAACTAGTTCGAGATGGTATTTATTACGCTGGACTGGATTTGATAGGAGGTAAATTAATAGAAGTAAATGTTTTAAGTCCTGGTACCATCACTGATATTAACAAACTAGGTAACGTTAAATTGCAGAGAAAGATACTGGATTATTTAGAGGATGTAGTCATTCAAAGAAATAAGTTGAAAGAAGAATTTAGACCAGAAAACATAGTTACAGATGTTACAACGACTTGAAATAAATGAGATTATTAAGTTAATCCAATCAGAAAAAACATTTGAAGCGATTGTAAGTGATGGTTCTTTTCAAATAAAAATAAATAGGTACTTACCTTATTGTTGTACAGCTATACATGATGGCAGTAGTTTAAGGTCAAACCTTAAAGAAAAAATAGCTTTAGATGAGTATAGCAGATGGTATGAAGAAGACCCTTTCACGGGAGAGTTTATCAATTCTATGCCAATTACCATAGTTGGTCTCGATTCTCGTTATGAATATGATTTAAATCGTAACCCTGATGAATGTATATTTGAAGAAGCATGGGGTAAAAAGATTTGGAAAAAGAAATTAACTCCAAAAGAAAGGTTAGCAAGCAAAAGAAAGCACGCTAATTATTATAAAGTAATTCATGCTCTGATTGAGAAGTTGGAAGAATTATTCGATGGCTGCCTAGTATATGATTTTCATTCTTATAATTACCAACGCTGGGATAGAAAAGTGCCTCTTTTCAATTTAGGTACTGAAAAGGTGGATACAAAAAAATTTAAACCCACTATTGAAAATTGGCGAAAAGAATTATCCAAAATTAAACTTCAAGACATTGAAAACACAACCGCAGTAAATGATGTTTTTTATGGAAAGGGATATAATTTAGAATATATCACTAAAAATTTCAAGAATACGCTGGTACTAGCTACTGAAATAAAAAAGGTATACTGTAATGAACTTACAGGTGAAGTTTACCCTAAAATAGTTAAAGACCTGCAAAAAAAATTAAAAAAAGCGATTTTAAATAATGCCGATAAGTTTAGTCAGAATAAAACGAACTGGAAACATAAAGGAGTTGCCAAATTATTAGATAATAAATTAGATGATAATATTCTAAAGGCTGATAAAACCTTATATCGCTTATTAAAGAACTTTGAACTATTGGCTTATGTAAATCCAAATAATACAAACACAGAGAAAAGAAAGTTTTTCAAAAGTAAATATGTCGAAGAACCCAATTTCAAGTACAGTCCGATAAGAATTAACCCTTATGAATTAAAACAGGCATTAAGTAATATAAGGATTCAGGATATTTCTGACGTTACTATAAGGCATTTATATGAATCTGTTGTAAATAGTTACTTCGATAAGATAGATTTATTAAGCTCTTTGGGAACATCTAAATTTTTATACAATTCCTTGAGATACTTTGGGAGACCCTCTAAAAAGGACTTACAAAATGCACAATATATTTTACACCTCCCACCAATAGGAGGTGAACCCAAAAGAGCTCCAACGCTTGGTACTGAAGAAGCAATACAAACTTTTAGAGATAGTCTAATTAATTATGGTTTAGAAAGCAAAATCGAACTAAGTAATAAAGTTATCTCTCAGGTAATGGTCTTAAATAGTAAAAAAACCATTCAGTTCAGACCAGACGCAAAATTTACTAGAACTGAAATTAATGCTTTGGTAGAACATGAAATAGGTGTTCATATGGTTACAACTACCAATTCAAACATCCAGCAATTAAAAATATTTAACCTTGGGTTACCTGTAAATACAATGACTCAGGAGGGATTGGCTATTTTATCGGAATACTTAAGTGGAAACATTACTATGAAACGTTTAAAGAAACTAGCGTATAGGGTTATAATAGTAGATATGATGTGCAATGGAGCAGATTTTATTGAATGTTTTAATTTTTTACATAACAACCATATTTCTGATTCAAATGAAGCCTTCAATATCGTAACAAGAATTTTTAGAGGGGGAGGCTTTACAAAAGATTATTTATATCTAAGCGGCTTTGTTAAGATTCTACGTTATTGGGAGAATGATATTAATCTTGAACCTCTTTTAGTAGGAAAGACTTCTTTGAGTTTTTATAATACTATCAACGAGATGATAGAAAGAGAAATGATAGAAAAACCAAAATACATTACCCAGAGCTTCACAAATCCTAAGATTGAAAACAATAGTGATATTTATCAATATATATTTAGTGGGTTGAAATAAATTCGATTTAAAAGTACATTTTTCTGATGAAATTGAACAGCTAGAAGATACATTGTGAACAATTCAAGAATTTAAACGACAAATATTATTATATAGATTATCAACAGGTTAAAAGTTCGACCCACATCAGGAGCATACCTATAGAAAACAGTTAAAACCCTATAAACGAAACCGTGAATTTCGAATAACAGGACAAAAACCTATTTTTGTTAATGAACACAGAGAAAGGTAAGATTTTTAAGTTCACTGACGGGATCTACTTTAATTTCTCTTTAAGCACTTCAATTTCATCTTTGATTTCGACTTCATTATCGCCCAATTCCATCATCGTTTCCATCATTTTTTTCTTAACCAACCCAACTTCTGGTTTTTCTCTTGATAACAAATCTAAATATTTTTGTAATTCTT